>JALWSW010000172.1 GCA_027080125.1 Campylobacterales bacterium
GTCATATCGAAAGCTCTTTTCTTATACCCTCGGTGTTCGGAGATCTGGTTGCAAAGCGAGGCACGCTTCATGTTGTTGCCGATTCTCATGAGATAGCCAACATCAGAGGCATTGAAGGGGTAAAATTTTTTATCAGTGAGGCAAAAAACAGTCGATGCAACATACGTTTTGCCGTTCCCTCATGCGTGCCTGCGACCGATTTTGCAACAAGCGGCGGCAGGATAGATGCCAAAGATGCGGAAGAATTATTAAAACTTGATGAGGTTGTTTCACTTGGCGAGCTTATGAATACGACTGCGGTGATTAATAATGACGAAAAATTTGTCCGTATGATTGATGCTGCAAAAAAATCAGGCAAGCGGGTAAACGGACATGCGCCGCATCTGGCAGTCCAAGATTTGGAAAGATATGTTAAAGCGGGCATAGAGGATGATCATGAAAGCGAAACATATAAAGAGCTGAAGCAGAAAATTGAGCTTGGTATGAAGGTTTTTATACGGGAAGGAAGCGCGGAGCATACCGATAGCAATGCATACAGAATAATCAAAGAATATCCTGATGAGGTTATGTTTTGCAGCGACGATAAAAGCGTATCCGATATTATCAGCTACGGACACCTTGATTATAATCTCAAAAAGGCTGTAAGGTTTGGAATCGACCCGATAGTTGCACTGAAAGCCGCGACATACAACGGACTTACCTACTACAAAATGAATGAGTTTGCAGAGGTGAAGGAGGGCAACGCCGGCTATCTTGTTTTATTTGATAAAAATTTTGATGTGAAAGCGGTTTTTACGGAAACCCCGGTGAAAAAATCGAAGACAAAATCTGATATACCTAAAACTTTTCTTAAAAGCATAAATATTAAAAACATCGAAAAGGTGCCATCGATACCGGAGAAAATAAAAAATCTTTGCATCGGGGTAAATGATGGAAGTCTTATAACGGATAAAATTGTGATAGAAGATGAGATTAAAGATTTTGATTTAAATCGCGATATTCTTAAACTTGCGGTTTTTCAGAGGTATGGCGGCAAAAACAGCGCTGCTGCAAGAATAAAAGGATTTGGATTAAAAAGAGGAGCCATCGCATCTTCGGTTGCCCATGATTGTCATAATATTATAGCGGTGGGCGTCTCAGATGAGATGATAAAAAAGGCAGTCAATAAGATTATCGATGGCAAAGGTGGATTGGCTGCGGTTGATGTGTCAAGCGAGATGTTTATGCCGCTACCGGTAGCAGGTATTGCAACCGATATGCCTGCTGAACAAGTCTCCGAGAAATTGAAACTGCTTAAGAATCAGGCAAAAAAAATGGGCAGCGATCTCTCCGATCCGTTCGCTACGCTCTCGTTTATGGCACTTGAGGTCATCGGTCATATAAAGCTTACCGACAGAGGGCTTTTTGATGTTGACAGATTTGCCTATATCTAAATCTAATTGAAAACAACGGTTTACTCTGCTATCCCGAACAAAAATTTTGCAGGGTTTTTCTTTGACATAAGTATCTCAATCAGGAAGCAAACGATGTCAAATTTTGCGGCTATTCTTTTTTGCCATAACCGCTTTTTTTATTTTCTGTTATATAAATTAATGTGTTAATATCAGTTGCATCATCCGGATATATTGCATAGCTTATATGAAAATCGATGTAACTTGCCAAACTCTTTCCGTTTTTATCTTTCATAGCAAAGCAATCGCTTTTTGAAAATTCCTCGTCAAAGATTTTTCTTAACAGTTTCTTGCCTTTATCGCCGGCAGCCTTTTCCCTTTCGGCATCTTTTGCAGGCAATCGGTGGGCAAGATAGAACACATCCGCATAAAAGCGGGAAATCAATTGGGAATTGATAATCTTTTTGTTATCTTTGGCAAGTCTGAGCAGCGCTTTGGCAACGGTTGTGATAACGGTATCTCCCGCTCTGTTTGAAAAGTGGTAATTGATTTTTGATATCTCTTTTATATTTATCCTCACAATTACGAACCGCTGATTTTGATTTATCATCTTCTGAACATTTTTCAGAAACATTGATCTGGTAGTTAGCCCGGTCATATAATCAACCTCAAATATTTTGCTTCGCATATCATCCATCTTTTTTGAGAGCGACGATTCGTCTGTGTATTTATCCTTTTCAAACAGTTTGACAAGCAGCTTTTCTGTCTTGGAAACAATCTCCTGATCTACCGATTCACCTTTCAGAATCTCAATTGCCTTTTCAGGAGTAAATGCACCTCTGTATGGCCTTGTCGTGGTCAACGCGTCGAATATATCGGCTATGGTAAGTATTCTTGTCTCAAGCGGTATTTGGCTGCAAACAAGCCCGTCAGGATAACCGCTTCCGTCGCATTTTTCATGATGATGCCTTACCAGATCGGCAAGATATTTGAAATGCTCCAGCCTTTTTAATATCTCATAAGAAAACAGGGGATGATTTTTTATTATCTCATATTCGTTTGCGGTTAGTCTTCCCGGTTTGAGCAGAACATTGTCCGGAATCCCGATTTTGCCTATATCATGCAGCAGCCCCGCTCTATACAGTTTCTCAGCAGCCGCTTTGCCAAGCCCGAGCCCTTTTGCAATTTTAGCCGCATAATATGCCACCCTTTGAGAATGCCCTTTGGTGTAGCCGTCTCTTGTTTCCATGATGCTGACAAACGAGGTTATAAACTCATCCTCATAAAGCTTGAACTGCTTTATCGCCTTGTTAAATTTGCCGGCAAGCGTTTTTATCTCTTTTGATCTGTATTTATCGCTATCAATAAATTTGGCGCGCTTCAGCGCTTCTTCCAATTCGGCAAACAGGTTCTCAGTGGTTCTTTTTATATACCGGAGCATCAGGATAGAGGCTGATATGGTAATAATTATTATTGCTATAATCACAAAGGCAATGATTTCGGTTATATGATGCAATCTCAAGGCAAGCTCAGACTCTCTTGCTTTTATCAGCGCGGAGAGATCTATATCATATATTCCCGTGCCGATTATCCAATTCCACGGTTTGTAGAGCCTGATATAGCTTCTTTTCCTGCCGGCTTTGCTGCTTCCGGGGATTTTGTAATAGTAGCTGGTGATTGATCTGCCGTTTTTTCTTAGATCCCGTAGATAAGCCTTTCTGAAGTAGAATCCTCTCGTATCAGGTTTGTTGGCATCAAGGCATTTTCCTATCAGATACGGTTTGATTGGATTGACTATTTGCACTCCGAAGCAGCTTCCCCCGTTTATATTTAAGAGTTGTATTGCAAATATATAACCATGGTTAGATTTCCCGTATCTGTAAAGTGTGAGCCACTTCTCCCATTTATTCTTTAGCTTCTGCTCCTTTTTTTTGCGCAGGGCGGCAGAGGAGATTTTAGCAAGACCTTTTCTGTCGTTGTCGATGAGTTTGATTATGTTATCAATCGTAGAACGGGCATATTCAAGTGAGCTATTTTGATATACCGATACGGCCGAATTAACATCGTTGAGATAATCCAGCTTTGTTGTTTTATACCAGTAAAAACCTATAAAAAGCGAAACAATAACGCCGCCAATCATTCCCATGCCGATGATTATCCAGACCGCAGAGTATCTTTGCTTTAGCATGGCAATATGAAATCTTATTCCAACAGTCCTGAAAATAGCGGAAAGTTTATTTTATGAAAAAAAAGGGAGATATAAACAATGCTGTAAAAACAATCTCTCCCTATTGTAAATTTTGTAAACTTTTTCAT
>JALWSW010000173.1 GCA_027080125.1 Campylobacterales bacterium
CTGCGGGAGACTTTTATCCCGCGGGGGATAACTGTCTCCTGTAGCACAACAAAACACCGATCGGGTCGGTGTAAGGAGGTAGTTATGGAGAACATTAGTTATTCATACACCTTTTTTAACAAACAATACGGAGTTGAAGTTAAAAAGGGCGTTTCAGGAATAAAACCGCCTATCACAGGCAAAATTTATCTGCGTTTTTTTCCTCTCGAGAAGGGAAATAAGGATCAGCAGATAATCGTTAAGCTTACTCCCAGCGAAGCGTTTGCAGGGAGTATAAATATCAAAGAAACAATCAGAACAAAAAAATCCGTTCAAACTCTCATCCACAAATTCGATACCGATAGCGGTCCTACCGTCACATCGGTTAAATTCGATGCGTGGGAGAGAAACGGTCGTTCCGGTTACGGCATTGCCGTAGCAAGAACGGTGAATGGAAAAGGAAAACAAATATCTGTTTCGTTATCGTATTCGGATATGTTGTTTATGTCTGAAATCTTAAAGGTGTGGGCAGTCGAGAGCTGCTACATCAAAAATTAAAGGAGGAGTCTTTGGGATATTATAGTGATATGAGTTATGCGATTAACGGCGCGGTATGCGACCGTCAGAAGGTCAAGGAATTGGAGGATTACTTCGCAGATATTGAAAACCATGATGTTTATGGTTTCTACGAGGTAAAACTTTCATTATCAGAAAACGGCAAACTCAAGGACATTTGGCTCGGTGAATATTGCGCAAAGTTCTATGATGATAGGTTGTTTATCGATAAGCTATCGCATTGCCTCATTGAGGGCAATGTAAAAGTTGAGTTTGTCGGCGAGGATGGCGACAAATGGGGATACTTCGTATCACCGGGACATATTGAGGAAATTATATATGTGCCGATGAAAAAGAGTACATATATGAAACTCAAAGAAATAATACAGAATGCTGAGTCGGAGTACATTAATTTTGCTTTAAAAAGCTGGAAACAGCAAAGACAGAAAACAAAAGGAGGCAAAGATGCATAGTAGAGCATTTATTATGAAAACCGTTAAAGACGGCAAAGATGAAACAGAACTCGTCAAAAATATTCAGACAGCCCTAAATAATACGGGCGGTTCTGATTGGGATGAATCGAGCATATACGAAGTTCTTGAAGCCGCAGATTATGTTTCCACCCAAGAAGAAAACGACTTCCTCGACGACCTGAGGTGGTTGGAAGCAGCATACGGCATCAAAGTTGAGACTATCGACATAGACAATGAATATATTGATAATCACCGTATTGGTCTAATCAGAAGGACGGAGATAGATAAACTATCCGTCAAGCTGGAACAAAATTTTAATGCTCGTGTGGCAAAGGCTCGGAAGATTATCTCAAAAGATAATCTTAGTTACATAGACATATATAATATATGCGAATCCCTCAATCCCAAAACTGAATTTTATTTTGGGATTGATGGATGTTTAGAAAATGAAGTAGCTTTCTACACATATTACTTAAACGGAATAAAAAAACAAAAAGAAGTAATAATAGTGATAGAAAGTTACGATTATCATTGTTAATGGAGGTATATATGGCAAATGTAACAGAGGGCATTGTAGAAATATCCGCAACTCCGGCTATTTTTGCAAAGCCGGATGAAATCAATGAAATCATCTCCAAAATAAAGATAGCGGTATCAGAAGCTCCAAAGGATGCTTCCACTCCCAAAAGTAGGAAGGTTATTGCGAGCTATGCAAATAAGATAGCCCGCAGTAAGGTGTTCTTAGATGGTCTTGGCAAAGATTATGTCTCTGACTTAAAAAAACAGGCAGGACAGGTCGATGCCATAAGACGCGAACTAAGAACAAAGCTGGATGGTCTTAAAGAAACCGTCAGAAAACCTCTGACGGAGTGGGAACAGGCAATTAAGGACAGAATCGCCGAATTTGATAGTGTAGATTTATCCGAATGCTCAATCGAAGAGATTGAAAGGCATATCGAGAAAATCGAATCTGTCGAAATTGATGATTCGTTTGACCGCTTTAAGAAACAAGCCGAACTTGCCAAAACGGCAGCTCTTTCTGTTGCAAGAGCCGCTTTAATCGAAAAGAAAAAGCGGAAAGAGGCGGAAGAAAGAGAGATTGCCGAAAGGGAAGAGAGGCGAAAGAGAGAGATTGCCGAAGCGGAAGCTCGCGCAAAGCGCGAGGCTGAAGCTAAGGCAAAAGAAGCCGAGGATGCACGAAAGTTTGCTGAGGCGCGAGCAAAAGCGCTTCAGGAAAAAGTAGAGGCGGAGAAAAGAAAGGCGGAATTGATAAAACGAAAGTTTGAAGAAGCTCAAAAAAAGCAGAAGCAAACTGATGCAAAGCAGGCTGATGCAAAAAAGCCTCTTGATAAAGAGGCTATAGCTAAGGTCAACAGAGAAGCATTAAAAGGTTTTATTGACCTTGGTGTTGAGGGTAAACTTGCCAAGACTATTGTTATAGCGATTGTCAAAGGCAAGGTTCCGCATGTAAAGATTGATTATGAGGAGGATTTATGAAACTGATAGGTTATGGAGAAATTCCGGATAATTGCATTGTCGTATTCACAGGCAAATATTGCGTCGCTTGCAGGCAATTGGAAAAAAGATTTGCTACGGAAGCGGATGAAAGCCTGCAAAAGCTCGTTAAATATGTGCAGGTTGAGGACTACCCTCATACTGCGGCGATGTACGGAATCATGAGCTTGCCTACGATGCTGTTCGTTAAGAACGGCATAATAAAATCCAATATCGTAGGCAATGTTCCTCTTTCAACCATACGAAATGAGCTGAAATAAGGTCAATCTCAGCTATCCCGTTGCGGGAGACTCTTATCCCGCGGGGGATAACTGCCTCCTGCAACACAACCGCGTCATCAGACGCAAGGAGGAAAAATGCAAAATAAAATAATGGTAACCGAAATCATTAACCAGAGTATCGTATTTGCGATCATTATTTTTATGATCGCATTTATGATTTTTGCAATGTAAATCAAAAAGAGGAGGAAAAATGTTGACCTCCTCCTCTCCCTGAAGGAAGAGGATTCCTGCATCAGACACAAGCCCTCTGCAAGATTGGTACTTCCTCACGGTTTCCCACCGGTTCCTGATTCACCGTATGCGCTGCATACTCCACAGGCGTAACTTCCCGCAAGCCCTGCGGTAGAGTTTTACAGGGGTTTTCTTTCCCCGTTTGTGTTAATCCTCTGTTAAGGATATTCCATGAGCCTACCAAGTCGGCATTGGCGGCATATCCACATCTGAGACAGACAAAGTTCTCCTGAGTAAGCCTGTTTTCTTTGTCCGTATGATTGCACTTTGGACAAGCAAGGGATGTATTCTTGGGATCAACCTTTATCAGTTGTCCACCGTTTCGCTTCAGTTTGTATTCCAGCATATTAAATAGCGTTCCCCAGCCCTGACGCAGGATGCTTCTGTTCAATCCGGCTTTCTGTTTGACCTTGTGTCCGGGATTATCCAATGTGCCTTTTGCCGATCCGGTCATATTCTTTATCTTCAGATTCTCTACTGCCGCAAAGCCGTGGTTTTTGGCAATGGCGGTGGAGAGCTTCTGAAGATAGTCATACCTTGCGTCTGCTATACGTTTCCATATCCGTTTTATCTTCTGCTTTTGCTTGCGAAAGTTGTTTGAACATCGGGTTTTATCGCCTTTGTATTTAGGA
>JALWSW010000174.1 GCA_027080125.1 Campylobacterales bacterium
ACCGAGATAAATCTTCCGTTTATTACAGCTGATGCCTCAGGACCAAAACATCTGAATCTTAAACTTACAAGGGCTCATTACGAGCAGCTTGTTATGCCTTTGATAGAGAGCACAATAAAACCGTGTCAAAAGGCATTGGATGATGCGGGTTTAAAGGCATCCGATATAAATTATGTGATACTTGTAGGAGGAATGACCAGGACTCCTATGGTTCAGCAAAAGGTAAAGGAGTTTTTCGGTAAAGAGCCGAGAAAAGATGTAAACCCGGATGAGGCTGTTGCAATAGGAGCGGCGATTCAGGGCGGAGTTCTTAAAGGCGATGTTAAAGATGTTTTGCTTTTGGATGTTACACCTCTTTCGCTTGGTATCGAAACCCTGGGTGGCGTAATGACAAAGATAATCGAAAGAAACACTACAATTCCTACAAGAAAGAGCCAGATATTTACAACCGCAGAGGATAATCAGTCGGCAGTCACTATCCATGTTCTTCAGGGAGAACGCCCTATGGCTCAGGACAATAAAACTTTGGGACGATTTGAGTTGGTAGGTATTCCGCCTGCACCAAGAGGCGTGCCTCAAATTGAGGTAACCTTTGATATAGATGCAAACGGAATTCTGAATGTAAGCGCCAAGGATAAGGCAACAGGCAAAGAGCAGGCTATCAAAATTACCGCATCATCAGGCTTGACAGATGAAGAGATTGAAAAGATGAAGGCTGAGGCTGAGGCGCATGCTGAGGAAGATCGCAAAAAGAAAGAGCTTATAGATCTCAGAAACAAAGCTGATAATCTGATATATGCAACGGAAAAATCGCTCAATGAGCTTGGCGATAAGGTTTCTCAGGCAGATAAAGACAAAATTAACAGCAGTTTGGAAAATCTCAAAAAGGTGAAGGAGAGTGATGATAAGGAAGCTATCGAATCAGCCATAAACGATGCAATAAGCGCCTCTCATAAAATTGCCGAGCAGGCATACAAGACCGGGGCAGCCCAATCCGGCTCTCAGGGCTCTGAAGATAAACCGAATGAGGAAGAAGTTGTGGACGCAGAGGTTGAAGAGGATAAATAGAGCAGATGGATTATTATCAGATACTTGGAGTTGAACGCACTGCATCAGTAGAAGAGATTAAAGCCGCATACAGAAAACTTGCAATGAAATATCACCCGGACAGAAATCCGGGTGATAAAAAAGCTGAAGAGCGGTTTAAGCAGATTAGCGAAGCTTATGCTGTGCTGTCTGATCCGAGAAAAAGAAGTCAATTTGACCAGTTTGGAAGCGTTGATCGATCCAACATCAATCTTAATGATATATTCAGAAGTTTCGGCTTTGGCGGCTTGGACGATCTGTTCGGTGATTTTTTCGGAACCTCATCAAGATATTCGCGAGCTTCCGCGGGAGATGATATAGAAGAGGTCTTGGAGATCAGTTTTAAAGAGGCTGCGCTGGGAACAAAAAAAACCATAAAGATAAACTATGAAAAAAACTGTGCTTCTTGCGGCGGAAACGGTGGAGATAGTGCCACATGTCCTCGATGCGGAGGGCGAGGCAGTACCCAGATATCTCACGGATTTATCTCACTTGCCACCACCTGTTCAAGATGCGGTGGGACTGGTTTGATAATAACCAAAAGATGTCATGTATGCAAAGGTTCAGGTATTACCAAAGAAGCAAAGAAGATAACCGTCAAGATTCCAGCCGGTGTTGACAATGGTAACTATTACCGGTTAAACGGCTATGGTCATGCCGGAAAAAACGGAGGTCCCAACGGGGATCTATATCTTAAATTCAAGGTTGTAAACGATACGCAATTTATTCGGGATGGAAACAATATTATTCTTCATCAGCCTGTCTCACTTATAAGTGCCGTATTGGGAGACACGATTACCGTAGAAACACTGTATGGCAGGGAAGAGATAAAGATTCCGGAAGGCACCGATTCCGGCGAGGAATTTATTTTGAAAGGCAAAGGAATAAGAGGCGGAAATCAGATTGTCAGAATATTTGTCCAAACCCCCAAAAATCTAACCGCAGAAGCAAAGAGACGGTTTAAAGAGTTTGCAAAAGTTTATGATGAGACCAAAGGTAAAGAGGATAAAGATATTGTAGGAAAGATAAAAAATTTTTTCAAGAGCGCATATAACACTTAAATGCATATAACCCCGGCAAGGAGGCAATATGATGAAAGACAGAATAGATAAGATTTTAGATTCGTATAAAACAATAGCTGTTGTAGGTGCATCACCAAAAAAGGAACGACCGAGCTGGCAGGTTGCAAAATATATGCAGGAAAACGGTTATAGGATTGTTCCGGTCAGACCGGGAGTAGATGAGATACTCGGTGAGAAATGCTACAGCAGCTTGTCTGAGATTCCGTTTCAGATAGATGTTGTGGATGTATTCAGAAGATCAGATGCAGTAATGCCGGTTGTAGAGGAAGCAATCAAAATAGGCGCCAAGGTGGTTTGGCTTCAGCTTGGCATAAAAAATGCTCAAGCTGAAAAAAAGGCTGAAGATGCCGGGCTCTTGGTTGTTTCTGACAGATGTATAAAAATAGAGCATTCCAAGAGAAAAGGCAGCAAAAAGAAGAATTCATAGCATCATTTGAATCAGTTACCAGCAACCTGGTTTGTTGCAGTTTCTGAATAGATAGTAAGGACAGTTTTGCTTGCATTTCAACTGCCCTTCACGAATCATTCTATTGAACCGTTTTTTTATATCGTTATCGCTGATTTTTCTGATTCTCTTTAATTTTTCTCTACTTTTCAATCACAAAATCCCCACCGCCGAAATCGCAGCATTAAACGGCAACGATGGCAAGATACCGAAAATCAGCGTTCCGGCTATTCCTATTGCAATAACATACTTCAATGTGAGCGAATTTAACCAGACAGATGATTCTTTAGCATCACCTTTCATATAAATCTCGACAACAACCGAAAGATAGAAATATGCGCTTATTGCGCTGTTTATGACGCCCAAAATAACAAGCCAGTAATAATGGGCATCTATTGCGGCGCTGAAAAGATAAAATTTTCCGACAAAACCAACCGTTGGAGGAATACCGGTCAAAGAGAGCATAAAAAACGCCATAGCAACTCCGGCAGCAGGATATTTATAACCGATTCCCCGTAGATTTTTTATACTCGCATCCTCGTTTCCTTTTTTTGATAGATATTCGCAAACCGCAAATGCTCCCATATTTGTAAATACGTAACCGAAAAGATAGAAAAGCACTCCCGCATTTCCCAAGTGATTAAATGCAAGAACACCCACAAGCATATAGCCTGCATGAGCAATCGAGGAATATCCCAAAAGTCGTTTCAGATCTTTTTGTAAAAGCGCCACGGTATTGCCAAAAAACATCGTGAAAACAGCCGTAATCCAAAGAAGATTTTGCCATTGCACGGTTATGGAAGCAACTGCTATTGCTAAAAAGCGGATCAACAGAATAAATGCAGCAGCTTTTGGTGCTACACTCATAAATGCTGAAACCGGAGTCGGAGCCCCTTCGTAAATATCAGGTGTCCAACTATGAAACGGAAATGCGGCAATCTTAAACAGTATACCGACCATAACCATAAAAAACGCTACAATAAACAGCAGCCCTTCGGCATTTGCCTTTGCAATCCCACTAAACTCAACCGAACCGGAATAGATATAGAACAGGGCAATACCTACAACAAGAAAAGCCGAAGCAAATGCTCCGAATATAAAATATTTCATTGCAGCTTCGGGAGATTTCTCTTTATCCTTGAAAAATCCGGTCAGTATATACATTGAGATTGATAAGGTCTCAACCGCAAGAAAAACAATAATAAGATTATGCGTTGAGGAAAGTAGCTGCATAGAAATTACAGATGCAGCCATAATAACATAATATTCACCATCTTTAATATTCTCTCTGTCAAGAAAATCTCTGCTCATCATAACCGCAAGAATAGCAGTAAGAGTAACTACCATGTTTATAAAATTACCCGCCTGATCAATGAAAATCTGCCCCACAAATCCAAATTTCTGCACAGCCGGCCAAAAGTTTATAACCGAATAGAGTAATGCAGCCAGATAACCTGCAATACTTATAGAACTTAATATCTTTTTTCTGTTTTTACTGGCCAGATCAACAACAAACAGAATCAGCATAAGAGCCGCGACGATAAGCTCAGGAACGATAACCGCAAAATCTGAAAGATGGTAAGGCATTATAATCATCTTTTTCCTCCTGTAAGCATACTGATGTTTTCGGCAGGAGCCTCTCTATGAACTTGACTAATCAGGTGATTGACCGAGGTATGCATTTTGGAAAGGAACGCATTCGGATAAAGCCCGATCCAGAAAACCAGAAGAACAAGAGGAATAAAATAGCTGAACTCTCTAAGTGAAAGATCTTTCAGTTTTCCCTGTTTTGACAACTCCACAAGCTCGGGCTTTGGTTTGTGGAAAAAGACCCTTCTGAACATAACAAGCATATAGGTTGCCGAAAAAATTGCAGCCGGTGCCAAAAGCATCCCATACCATATATTCTTTTTGAATACACCAACAAGGATAAGAATTTCACCGATAAATCCGTTCATTCCGGGCAGTCCGATTGATGAGAAAACGAAAATTCCCGCCATAACCGCATAAGCCGGCATGATTGCTGCAAGTCCGCTATAGCGACCAATCAGTCTGGTATGCATTCTCTCATATATTACTCCGACTATGAGGAAGAGTGCACCTGTGGAGATGCCGTGATTTATCATCTGCAATATTGAGCCTTCCATACCGATTCTGTTTAAGGCGAACATACCAAGCATGCTGTATCCGAGATGACTTACCGAAGAATATGCGACAAGTTTTTTCATATCCGGCTGAACCATTGCCACCCACGCACCGTAATAAACTCCGATTAACCCTACAATCACTATCACAGGCACAAAAAGTCTGCTCATATCGGGAAACATCGGAAGATTGAATCTCAAAAATCCGTATGTTCCCATCTTCAGCAAAACACCTGCAAGCAGAACCGAGCCTGCAGTAGGCGCCTCGACATGAGCCCATGGAAGCCATGTATGAAACGGCCAGATCGGCACCTTGATTGCAAAAGCAAGAAAAAATGCCAGAAACAGCCAAAACTGCCATTTGAACGGAAGCGGGGTTTTGGCGAGCTCCACCAGATTAAACGTATAAATACCGGTAAAATGACCATGGATAAAATAGAGAGCCATCAGTGCGGCAAGCATCAGAACCGAACCGGCAAAGGTATAGAGGAAAAATTTCATTGTAGCATAAACCCGAAACTTTCCTCCCCATATACCAATCAGCAGATACATCGGAATCAACTCGAACTCCCAGAACACATAAAACAGGAATCCATCAAGAGCCAGAAACACGCCAAGCATACCGGTTTCAAGTAATAAAAGGGCAATATTAAACTCTTTTACCTTTTTATCAATCGCTTCCCAGGTTGACCATTGAGCCGGAATCATAAGAAACGTGGTCAAAAGAACCAAAAAGAGCGATATTCCGTCAATTCCCAAAAAGAAATGGATATTTAGGCTCTTAATCCAACTGTAGTTTTCAACAAACTGCATATTGTAGGTGCCTGAATTGAAATAGAAATAAAGCGGAATTGAGATTAGAAATTCAATAACAATCCAGACAAGCGTAAACAGCTTGATAATCAGCGTATCTTTTTTTGGTATGAAAGCCAGTAATATTGCGCCTATGAGCGGGAAAAACAGCAGCAGCGAAAGATACGGGAAATTTGATATACTCATCTTATACCTCCGCTATAGATCACCCATCCAAGCATAACAACAACCCCAAGAGAAGCCCAGGTTACATAGCTGTTGATAAAGCCGTTCTGAAGCAATCTGAAGGTTTTTCCGGTAAAAGCGCTCAAAAATCCCACATCATCAACAGAAGCATCTATCAGTTTCACATCAACAACCTTCCATAAAAAATTGTGCGATACCCACCATAACGGCTTGACAAACAGGAAGTTATAGATCTGATCAACCCACCAGAGATTTTTACATCCCGAATATAAAACCTTCACAGAGTTTGCCAGTTTCGCCGGCAAAGAAGGTTTGGCAATATACATCAACCACGCAAGAAAAATGCCACCAATACCCATAAGAACGGATATTATCATCAGCAGGTTATCATTTGTCTCTACAACTGCGGCAGGAGGAAATCCGAGTGTAGAAGATAAAAAGTTTTTCATTGGAATGCCATGCGCAGTTTCAAGACCAACCAGACCTCCGGCAATCGATAGCGCAGCAAGAATCCACATCGGAGTAACCATCACAGCCGGCGACTCGTGCGGATGATACTCATCCGGCACTCTCGATTTTCCAAAGAATGTTAAAAATATCAATCTGAACATATAAAATGCGGTCATAAACGCCGTAACAACGCCCACAAACCATATTATCGGATGGTTAAGCTTTAAAGCCTCAGCTAAGATTGTGTCTTTGCTGAAAAATCCCGAAAGCGGAGGGATACCCGAAATCGCAAGCGCTCCTATTATAAATACCACTGCCGTGTGAGGCATCTTTTTTATCAGTCCTCCCATCTTTCTCATATCCAATAAGCCATCCATAGCATGCATAACCGATCCGGCTGCAAGGAAAAGAAGTCCCTTAAAAAACGCATGTGTCATAAGATGAAATATACCAGCCCAATAAGCTCCCACGCCCACACCTATGAACATATAACCGAGCTGGCTGACGGTTGAATATGCAAGAACTCGTTTCAGGTCGGTGTGAGTAAGCGCCATTGTGGCGGCAAAAAATGCGGTCAGCGCTCCGATTGAAGCAACCACCTCGCTTGAAATCGGAGACATTGAGTAGAGAATATGACTTCTTGCAACCATATAAACACCTGCTGTTACCATCGTTGCCGCATGTATAAGAGCTGAGACCGGAGTGGGACCTTCCATTGCATCAGGAAGCCAGACATAAAGCGGAAACTGCGCTGATTTTCCAACCGCGCCGACAAAAAGAAACAGCGTTATTACGGTAGCAAGGCTCACCGAAAGAGTAGAAGTATTGTTGAAAATTGCTGTATAATTCAGACTTCCAAAGTGGGTAAAAATGAAAAGTAATCCTATGATGAAACCGGCATCCCCGATTCTGTTTACGACAAATGCCTTTATACCTGCTTTCGGCGGAGCAGGATTTTTATACCAATGGCCTATCAATATATAGGAACAAAACCCTACACCTTCCCATCCGACAAACATAAGAAGGTAATTATCCGCAAGAATCAGGATAATCATAGAAAGCACAAATAGATTAAGAAACGCAAAATATCTTGAGTAGCCCTCATCGTTATGCATATAACCTATCGAATAGATATGAACAAGAGAGCTTACTCCTGTTACAACAAGAAGCATGGTCAAAGAGAGCGAGTCGATTCTCAAACCAAATGGCACCGAAAAACCGGCAGAGGAAATCCAACTGTAATAGATATGATCAAACGGAAGGCTATTGTAACCGGATGCAACAGCCAATGCCATAATAAACGATGAGACTATAGCAGCAGAGGCAACAACCCCGGCAAGCGGCTTTGTCCATCTGCCAAAAATTCCATTAATAAGAAAACCTGTCAATGGAAAAATCAGAATAAGCAATACCACAAGTTCCATAATCCGCTCCCTATCTTCTCAACGATTCAAATTTATCGGTTTCAACAGAACCTTTTTTTCTGTAAATCACGATTGCTATCGCAAGTCCGACTGCGGTCTCAGCAGCAGCAACAGCAGCGGCAAAAAGAAAAAACAGTTGACCGGACATATTGCCCGTTATACCGCTTCCGACAACAAAAAGACCGCTTGCGGCATTAAGCATAATTTCAAGACTCATAAGTATAATAATAAAGTTTCTTCTGATTATCACCCCGATCGTGCCTATAGCCAAAAGAATCAGCAGTAAAATTATATATTCGGTAGAACCGATCATTGTTTCCTCCTTTTTGCCAGCACAACAGCGCCAAACAGAGCCACAAGAAGAAGAATTGCAGTTATCTCAAACGGAAACAGATAACCGGAAAAAAGCGAGATTCCCACGGCTCTTGCATTGCTTCCTGATGCAAATGCAAAGGCAAAATTCTTGAATTCGGGCACATCTTTTATGATAAGCATAATCTCTATAATAAAGATTGCAGCTATCAAAACCCCAGCTATGCTGTAGCCGCTTAGCTCAAAATTGGCATACTTTCCGGTAAGCATAACGGCAAATATTATCATAACCGCTATTGCTCCGGAATAAACTATTATTTCGGTAAGAGCCAAAAACGGTGCATGCAATGTGAGAAGCAGTCCCGCAAAAAAGAGAAAAAAGCCTACAAGCCAGAACGAAGCGCGATAGATATCTTTGCTCAGCACAACCATCAAAGAAGAGCCTATAAGCAAAAATGCCAACAGATAAAATAAAATCGGGCTATTCATTGTCTTTATTCCTTCCTTTTAGAAGTGATTCTTTTTGATAAACGAGCTTATCTCGATCATAATTTGCAAATTCATAATCCTCAGAACTCATCAGTATCGCAAGTTCAGGACAGACCTCAACACAAAAGCCGCAATACATACAACGACCCAAATCAATCTCGTATTTACCGGCAGACTTTGTTCCGTCCTCATTTATTACGGGAATTATCTTTATTACCTTAGGCGGGCAAACTCTTTCGCATAATCCGCAGTCGATACATCTGATTTTGCCATCGGGAAATACCCCGAGATAATGCCTCCAGCGTGACCTGACAGGAGGAATCAGTTTCTCATCGGGATATTGAACGGTTACCGGTCTCCTGAAAAGATAACCTATCGTAACAGCCAAGCCTTTTCTCAAATCTTTAAATAACAACTTCTTCTCCTATTTCAATAACTTAATGCAGATACGGAAGACCAAACTGAATCGCAAAACCTGTCCATAAGATATTTATTATCACTATCGGCAACAATATCAGCCAACTGATATTCATAAGCTGGTCATATCTGTATCGCGGAAAAGTCCCCCAACTCCATGTGTAAAGAAATATAAAAAACGCCCATTTTATAAAAAGCCACGCAACCGGAGGCAAAAACGACGGACCGAGCCAGCCGCCAAAAAAGAATATGACCGCAAGCATCGAAACAGTGAATATCACAACATATTGAGCAAAATAAAAGAGACTGAATTTCATTCCGGTAAACTCAGTCATAAACCCGGCAACCAGTTCGTTTTCGGCTTCAGGAAGGTCAAACGGTACCCTTGCAGAGACTGCAAACATACTTATCAAAAAGCAGACAAATGCAACAGGTTGATAAAATATAAACCAGAGATGAGACTGCGCATCGACGATCTTGGTTAAATCAAGGCTTCCAGCCATTATCACCGGATTTAGCAGCGCAGTTGCCAGAATCAGCTCATAGCTTATAACCTGAGCAACCTCCCGCTGAGCCCCGATAATCGGATATTTGCTTTTTGTTGACAAGCCGGCAAATATAACACCGAAAGAGACAAGCGAGAGCATAGCAAGCATATACAAAATCCCTGAGGGCAGATGAACCACATCAAGAGTGATATGTCTTCCAAAAAGCACCAGCGGCGGTCCGAACGGAATTGCAAGTGCAGCCATCATCGCAAAAACGGTTCCTATAACCGGTGCACTCCAGAAAAAAAGCTTATCGGCATCTCTGGGAATACTGTCCTCTTTGAAAAACGCCTTTATCATATCAGCTACCGGCTGCAAAAGACCGTGCCAGCCAACCCTCTTAGGACCAATTCTTTGCTGCATATGTCCTATAACTTTCCTCTCATACCAGGTCGCATACAGAACAAAAACCGATATAATTGCAAATAAAAGAAAAAATTTTACCAAAAATATCAGAGCGCCAATAACTGCATCACTCATTGGTTGCCTCCAGCCTTTTCTATATTGACGTGCTCACACCAGTCATTAGAGGAAAAAAGCGACATCGGATTGATATCGGAAAAGCCATCGGGCACAACAACAAGATTGTCAGGCAAATCATTGGAAATTAACAGAGAAGCCTCGCACTGCCCGGACTTGGATACAATCTTTATCTTATCATCTGATTTAAGATCGAGAGCCTCAGCCAAGCCGCTTGAAATTTCGGCATATCCTGCTGCTCTTGCAATTTTTGGTCCGCTTCCGAAGGAGGTGGAAACATCGGATCTGAACCTGCTATGCTCCACAATAAGTCTATACGGATACTGCTTTGGTTCAATCTCCTCGATAGGTTTATATTCATATTCCAAGTAGTTTAATTGAGCAGAATCTTTAAAGGTAAAATCGTTTTTGATTTTAATCGGACTCATAATAGTATTAAACTTTTCAGCTATCAGCTTTACAATCGATTGAACCGGTAAAATATCTTTTTTTGGCTCAATCGATTTTTTGGCTTTGAACAGTTTGCCTTCAAGGTTGATATAATGAGAATCTTCCTCGTAAGCGGTTGCAACCGGTATAACCAGGTTCTTTTTAGCTTCCGTTTTGCCAATCTCATGAGTTGCAAATTTTACGAAAAGGTCGATGTCGGCTATTTTTGATACTATAGGTGCCGGCAGGATTCTTTCGATTGAATTACCGAAATGGATGATTGCGTGCAAATCACCTTCGGCAAGCCGCTGCGTGAAACCCGCTTTGTCCAGACAGTAATCACGGTTATCCAACAGTAATCTCTCTGCTCCTTTTATGTTGGACTTTCTGCTGATCGGCCAGAATCCAATTGCGCTAGCCTGATTGCCAGAGGCAATCGCCAGATCGGCAAGCAATTCGGCTATTCCGCTTTTCTCAAGAAGCATTGTATCAACCATCACGGAAAGCTTCCCGGATTTTATTTGACCGGCTGCAGTCTCAAGCGATTCCGCATCAACTCCGGTAATTTTTATAAGAGTATCCGGTTCAGGCAAATTTTTGACAAATTCCAATGTTTTTTGCCCTGCAAGTTTTTGTATCAAAAGCAGCAGAAGCTCTCTTTCTGATCCGGGGTTATATCGCAGCTTTACAGGCTTGAGTTTGTCCAATTTGCTTTCTCTGTAGTGAGCCAAAATCAGTTTTCCTTTTTTTGTTTTTGATTTCGATTTTCTTATGATAAACCAATCTAAAAGCGGAATGGAGTTAGTCAAATCGGTTCCGATAGCGAAAATAGTTTCGGAATTCTTGATCTGATCATAAGAGGGTTGTCTCAGAAGTCCGGCTTTCTCAAGCGCCATGTCAAGTTTAATTATACCTTCTGCCTCGGGAAACAGCATATTTTTTGTTCCTATCAGATCGGCAAGTCGCTTTGCGGAAACCATCGCTTCGCTGCTGATTGATGAATCGCAAACTATGGCAACCGAATCGGTGCCATACTTATCGGTTATCTTTTTCAAATCTTCGTAAGTTTGGCCAATAACATTGTTCAAATCCTCTTCTTTATCATTTATAGAAGCTGCAGTAATTCGATTATTTTCATTCATATCATAAGCAAATGCGCCGAGATTACACAGATTTCCATCGTTAAAACTCGGCAGATGGCTTGTTACTCTTAAAATCTTATTATCTTTCACGTTAAGCTCAAGTTCGCATCCTGCCGGGCAGAAAAAGCAACCAGAGACAATATGCTCCATCTCCCATGACTTGGCTTTATACATAAATAGCTTCGATTCAAGCGAACCGGTCGGGCAAATGTCGATACATTGATTGCAAAACTCACAATCAAGAGGAGACCCGTCGGGAGTATCAATCTCAAAACCGCCCCATTCCTTTTTTACCAGAGCAAGTGCTTTGACACCCATTACGTCATCGCAGATTTTGACGCATCTTTTGCACTGAATACACAGATGAGGATCATTATTTACAATCGGCCATTCTTTATGGATTGTTTTTTGTGGAAGATTATCAAAATCCTGCTCCAATCCTGAGGTGATATTGAACTCAAGATTGGCATTCTGAAGCTCGCACTCGCCAGAGGCATCACAAACACCACATTGAAGCGGATGATACCTGTCCCATTTTTTTACAATCTCAGCCCTCGCTTGCTTTAGCGCATCGGTGTTAGTCCATACATAGGTTCCCGCTTTTGGTTTCATAACGCACGCAGGCATCGGTCTTGAACATTTACCGGTTGCAACCGGATGATGAGCCTCAAGGTGAGTTCTCAGATCTTCCTCCGGTAGCTGCTCTATAACCACTATACAGATTCGGCAGGCTCCTATGGGAGAGGAAAACCTGTCCGAATAGCAGATTGCCGGTATATAGATTCCGTATCTGTTTGCAACCTGTAAAATCGTTTCTCCCGGTTTTGCAGAAACCGGAACACCGTCTATAAAAAAGTTTATATCAGCCATTATCTGTCACACTCCCCGAAAACAAAGTCCAGACTTCCAATCACGGCAATAACATCAGCTACATAGTTTCCTTTGAGCATAGTAGGCATTGCCGAAATGTTTATAAAGGAAGGAGCCCTTATCTTAAGTTTATATGGCTTTCCGCTGCCATCTGAAACTATATAAAAGCCTAACTCACCCTTCGGATTTTCAGTTGCCGAATAGAGGGTAGCAACAGGCGTACGCATTCCTTTTATCGTCAAAACCATATGTTTCATAAGCGAAAAGTTTTCGGTCATAATCTTTTCTTTCGAGGGACTCACATAGGGAGAATCCTGCAGAATTACAGGACCATCAGGAAGATGCTCGATTGCCTGCTGTATGATTCTTCGGCTCTGACGCATCTCCTCCATTCTTACAAGATAGCGTCCATATACATCGCCTGTTTGGTTGGTTGGAACGTCAAAATCGTAATTTTCATATCCATCATACGGAAATGCCTTTCTTATATCCCATTCCACTCCCGAGCCTCTTAATACAGGACCGGAGGTGCCCCAATTTATCGCCTGCTCTTTTGTAAGTATGCCGATGCCCTTGGTTCTTGAAAGCCATATCCTGTTTTTTGTCAACAACCGGTGATACTCATCAAGCTTTTCCGGAAAAATATCCAGGAATTTTTGAAGATTTTCCTTAAATCCTTTTGGAAGATCAAACGCCACCCCGCCGATTCTTGCATAATTGTAGTTAAGGCGATTGCCTGCAGCAGCTTCAAACAGATCGATAATCGCCTCGCGCTCTCTGAAACAATACAAAAAAACCGTCATAGCGCCTATATCCAAAGCGTGGGTTGCCAGCCAGACAAGATGAGAGGCGATTCTGCCAAGCTCACTCATAATAACCCTTATCGCCTGCGCTCTTGGTGGGGCTTTGATCCCAAGTAAACGTTCAACTGCAACCACATAAGACTGGTTGTTGTTCATACTTGCAAGATAATCAAGTCTGTCGGTATAGGGAATAAACTGCTGATACAGCATATTCTCGGCAAGCTTTTCAAAACCCCTGTGAAGATAACCAACCTCAGGCTCGCTGCCGGCAATTCTTTCGCCATCAAGTTTCAGAATAATCCTCAACACCCCGTGCGTGCTCGGATGTTGAGGTCCCATATTTATAAGCATTTCTCTGGTTTCAACACTCATAATTCATCCTTAAGGCATTCTTACATGCATTGGCTTTTTCAATTGTCCGCCGGGCAGTTTACGGTCGAGATAGGTATCGCTAAACCGGTTACCTTTCAGTGGATAATCCTTTCTTAGTGGAAAGTCTTCCCAATCGGAAGGCATCAATATCCTTTTGAGATTCGGATGACCGTTAAATCTGATTCCGTACATATCATACACTTCTCTTTCATCAAAATCCGCAGCATGCCAAATATCATAAACAGAACGAACCGACGATTCGTCGGTTACCGGAACCTCAACGGTAATCTGACGAGCCATTTTAATTGATCTTACAAGATACACAAGCTTAAAACGCGGGGATTTTTGCGTATCCACCGCAGTTATAAAAACAAGAAAATCGTAATTGC
>JALWSW010000175.1 GCA_027080125.1 Campylobacterales bacterium
ATATAGAGCAGGGCAGAAAAACTTAACGTTTTTCTGCCCTGCTCTATATCTATCCGATTTTCCTCTATGATTTTTTTTCTATTTTTATCAAGCAGTTTTGCAAGGTTGTCCAAAAAACGGCTCTTTTCTTCACTGTTTGCGCAGGAAATTTTTTCCGAAGCCTTTTTGACTTTTTTTATCTGTTCATCAATTTTTCCTATACTCATAGCTTGCTCCTTCTCTACAAAAATGCCATATTTTCTCTTCTTATAAGCTCCTCGCCATAACTATAGCCTAAAATTTTAAATATTCTTGCGCTGTTTTTGCCAAGAATCTTTATAGCCTCACTATAACTGTAATTTATTATGCCCTTTCCTACCGTTCCGTCATCTATAATTATATCAACGATATCGCCTCTTTGGAAAGCACCTTCCGCCTTTTTTACTCCAGCCGGAAGAAGCGACTTTCCGGATTTTACAGCATCATAGGCGCCTTGGTCAATATGCACGCTGCCGGCGGAAACCCCGTCATAAAGAAGCCAATATTTTTTTGCCTGAAGTGGGGTTCTGGAAGGCAAAACAACCGTCCCGCGCGCCTTTCCTGATATTATATCCAAAACAATCCCGTTTTTTCTTCCGTTTGCAACAACCGATTTTATCCCGCTTGAGGATGCGCGCCTTATCGCATCAATTTTACTTCTCATTCCTCCTGTGCCGTAAAAAGAGGTATGATTGGTTGCCTTTATATTCAATTTTTCAATATTGTTTATATTTTTTATTATTTTAGCATTGGGATTGACTTTCGGATCATCATCGTAAATACCCTCGACATCGGAAAGTATAATCAACAGATCAGCCTCTATCAGACTTGCAACCAGGCTTGAAAGATTGTCGTTGTCGCCGAAGCATAGTTCATAAACAACCACCGTATCGTTCTCATTAATCACCGGAACCACTTTCATCTTTATCAGGTTAAGCAGCGTATTCTTTGCGTTAAGATAGCGTCGTCTGTTTGCCAGATCGTCTCTGCTTAAAAGTACCTGGGCTATCTTTATTCCTTTTTTATCGAACAGTTTTTGATAATAGGAAACAAGATAGGGCTGTCCTACCGCCGATAGCGCCTGCTGACGAGTAATATTGCCGGATTGTCTTTCCACATTCAAAACCGCGGTTCCGGCTGCAATCGCTCCTGAGGAAACAACAATCACATCATCGGTTTTCTCCAGAATAGCTATCTGATTTACTATATCTTCAAGCCTGATTTTATCTATCTTGCCGCCATTGAGCAGAACCGAACTGCCTATTTTTACTACAATTCTCATCTGCTATATTATTCCTGCTATAAAATCCAAAAGAGCATCAATATTGGTGCCTTTCAGAGCGGAAATATGGAAAACGGGAAGATTGAAAACATCTTTGTAATCTTTGACTGTTTCCATACAATCAATCTTGTTTATAGCAATAATCTTCGGTTTTTCGAAAACATCCTTGCCATATTTTTTGAGCTCACCGGAAAGTATGGAGAATTGTCTTACCGGATCCTCGGTTCCATCAAGCATAAAAAGCAGAAGCTTTGAGCGTTCAATATGGGACAAAAACCTAAGCCCCAGCCCTTTTCCGCTATGCGCCCCTTCTATAATCCCGGGTATATCGACAAACAGAATCTCTTTTTCTGCATGTTTTACCATTCCGAGATGGGGATTGATTGTTGTAAACCGGTAGTCTGATATTTCAGGTTTTGCGTCGCTGATTTTGCTTATGAATGTGGATTTGCCAACATTGGGAAAGCCCACTATTCCGACATCTCCAAGCATCTTAATCATCAGTTTTATCGTTTTCTTCTCTCCAGGCTCTCCTTCCTGATATTTTGTTGGTCGCTGCCTGACTGATGTCGCAAAACTTGAATTCCCAAGCCCGCCTTTGCCGCCTCTGCATACCAGAAAACTCTCACCGGCAAGAAGGTCAGCAATCAGGTCGCCGGTCTCGTTGAATATGACGGTTCCGGGAGGAACCTTTAATATAAGATTTTCGCCGTTTTTGCCGGTTCGATTTTTCGATTGTCCCGGATGTCCGTCCTCGGCTTTGAAAATCTTTTTTGTTCTGAATGCCCGCAGCAGATGTGTATTGTTATCAGCTTTGATGATTACATCGCCTCCCTTGCCGCCTTTGCCTCCGTCAGGACCGCCTTTGGGAATATATTTTTCGCGTCTGAAACTTACAGCACCTCTGCCGCCTTTACCGGAGACAACCGTAATCGTTACATTATCGGCAAAAGAAAACCTCAATTACTGCTTAACAAAATTCAATAAAGATGCCGGTTATGCAACCTTATAAACCGAGACCCTTTTCTTGTAACCTTTATGTTCAAATTTAACTTTTCCTGTGATTTTTGCAAAAAGAGTATCGTCTCTTCCGCGTCCAACATTTTCTCCGGGTGCAAAAGGCGTTCCTCTTTGTCTGACCAAAATAGAGCCTGCACTTACCAACTGTCCGTCGCCAACCTTTACGCCAAGCCGTCTGCCGGCACTGTCTCTTCCGTTACGGCTGCTGCCCATTCCTTTTTTGTGAGCCATATCAGTTTCCCCTATTTATCTTGGTTATCATAAGTTCTGTCAAATCCTGCCTGTGACCTTGTTTTCTCTTATATCCTTTTCTTCTTTTCTTCTTGAAAACTATAATTTTCTTTCCTCTTGATTGTGATAATATCTCTGCCTCTACGCTCATATTTTTTCCGCTTTGCCCGTCAACCAGAAGAGGATTGTCAAATACAATTTTCTCTCCAGCTTCACCCTTGATTTTCTCGACCTTTATAATCTGTTGAGGCTTAACAAAATATTGCCTGCCTCCGGTCTCTATAACTGCATAACTACTCATATTTCACCTCTATATCTTTTTGCAAGGACTGAATTTTAAGTATTGTTGGTAAGTTTGTCAACCGTTTTAACCAAAAATAAGCAGAGAATCCTCCTTTTCAGTAAAACTATGTAAATAACTGGCTCAAATATGAATAAGAAAATAGAGATTAATCAGATATCCCGCCCCAAAAAAGAGAAGAATAATCGCCGAAAGGCGTCCGGTCAGCAGCAGCGAAGCAAGAATAAGAAAGGAAGAAACTATTGGTGTCAGAACAGTTTGAACAGATACCCCGCTCATAATCCACCCGGTCGCTACAAGCCCTATCACAACAGGAAGCACCGATTGAAACACCATAGCTCCGGTTATATTGGTCAGCGCAAGTGTATCCTTCTTTTTCAATAGCCAGCGAAACGAGTTATATTTCTCAGGCAGTTCGGTGGCAAACGGAGCAATAATCACAGAAATTACAAATAAGGAAGCGCCCCAACTTGCTCCCAAATGCTCAATCTGCCCGACAAAAAGTCTGCCGGCAGCTACAAGCACAACCAAAGATAACCCCAACTGAAGCAGGGCAAAGTAGATTGATTCTTCCAGTTTTGCAATTTTTGCAAGAAGCAGTTCCTCGGATTCACCCTGATTGCCGGATTTATCTTTCAGATTCAATATCACATAAGCCACATATGAGCAGACCAGAATTATGGCGGCTGCAATATGAAATAATCTGCCGTTAAAAATATATGAAACGGCAAACAGCGTCAGATAGTTGAATATAAAAAAAAGCGTATCGCGAATTATCGGCTTTTTCGGAACATCAAAATAGAGATTTTCCCTTTTTTTTGATAACCGCATAACAATTATTGTCAGCGCCATAAGAAAGCTGGTTAATGTCGAAAGCATAAGCGGAGCGCCCAGAATTGCTCCGACGCCTATCTGATTTACCGACCTGCCCAATAAAAACGCTATGATTGGAATAATAGTTTCCGGCAGTGCGGTCCCGGTCGCAGCAAGCAGAGAACCGGTGGCTGAGCTTGAAAGAGAAAAAGAGTCTCCAAGCCATTCAACCGCATTGCTAAAGAGTTCGCTTGCCGAAATTATAAGAATTATACTTACAAGAGCCAAAAAAAAGGTCATCGCCTTGGGTTCTTTATCAGAATATCGATAGAGGTTAAATTATCTTACAGGCCGGCTGCAAGAGTGCGTCCGAGTTCTTTTATCTGCGCAAAATCATCCTCGGTAGGACGAAATTTTATCCTGAAAGGCTCATACGGCGTCCTCATCCTCAGGCTTTTCATATGTCTGATAATTGAAATAGGTCCCTCTCCGCTCCAGCCGTATGATCCAAATGCAAATCCAAGCTTTCCTTTTCGCTTTATAGTGGCGGTACTTGCCAAAAATTTCCATACAGGTTCCGGGGCATCACCGTTTATTGTGGGTGTTCCTATGGCTATTCCGTCTGCGCTTTCTGCAACATCAACAACAGATGAAAGCTCCATTTCCGAAAGATTTCCTATATCCATCATTGCCACACGCACACCAGCTTCCTGCACACCTCTGCCGAATGCCTTTGCGAGCTTTGCCGTGTTGCCGTAAGCAGTGGTATAGGCAACCAGCATAAGTTTTTTCTTTTTCTCTTCGGGTTGGCTCCATTGCCTATAGCGTTCTATATAGGAGAGTGCATCCTCTCGCAATATAGGACCATGGCTCGGACATATCATTTCAATATCAAACTTATCCAGTTTCTTAAGTGCTCTGAGAACATACTCTTTGTAAGGTCTCATAATTACATTGAAATAGTAGTGAAACGGTCTTGCAAAATCGTTTGTAAGATCGTTAAAGATTCTATCATCACAATAATGGGAAGCAAAAATATCGCATGAATAGAGCAGCCTCTTCTCCGGCACATAGGTGCACATCGTATCAGGCCAATGTAAAAAAGGAGTAATAACAAATTTAAGCGTCTTTCCGCCCAGATCGATTTCCATTCCATCTGTTGCTATTATCGGATCGGTTTCCCTGTTGAGAATGTTTGTTAGAAAGCTTTTGCCTGCTGCGGAAACTATCAATTTTGCGTTAGGAAGTTTATCAAAAACAAGGGGCAGCGCGCCTGAATGGTCTGATTCGTTATGATTGACAACTACATAATCGACCTCTTCAGGATCGACAAGACTGCAAAGATTTTTCCAGAACAGGTCCTTAAACGGCTCTTTTACAGTATCGATTATTGCTGTTTTCTTGCTTCCTCTGATTAGATAGGAATTGTATGTTGTGCCTGATTCGGTACGCATTATCACATCAAAAATCCGCAAATTAGGATCGAGTGCAGCAAGCCACCAACTGCTTTCTGTAACCTGTACAGGTTCTATACCATTTTTACCCATACGATTTTACTCAAACATCTTTTTGGTTCTCATATTCTCAAAAAGCTCTTTTCCTGCTCCGCAGTCAGGACATACCCAATCATCAGGCAGATCCTCGAACGCTGTTCCTGCTTCAATCCCGTTGTCAGGATCCCCTGCCTTCGGATCATATACATAATCGCAAATAGTACATCTATACTTATCCATACAACACCTCCTTTTTTTCAAATTTAACCTTCCGCTAATGGATGTCAAGCGTTAACTCATAATCCGGCAAAACCTTACTTAATCGGTTGCATGGAATAATTCAGTCGTTATAATAATCGGTATGAAAGCAGAAGAACTCAAAAAACACAACGGAGAAGGTGAAAGAACATACATAGCATACAAAGGCAAAGTCTATGATCTCTCCGATAGCAAAATGTGGGAAAAGGGTATACATATGCGGCTGCACAAGGCGGGAGGCGATTTAACTTCGAGTATGGAGGTTGCGCCTCACCGGGATAATGTTCTTGAGAAATTCAAGGTAATAGACAGCCTCGAAGAGGAAACCGCAAAATTGAGCGCCAGAGAAAGACTTCGGCTCATATATAGAAAATTTCATCCTCATCCTGTAATGATTCATTTTCCTATAGCATTATTTACCTTTAGCGCTCTTTTCAATATACTATGGTTGCTGACATCCAAGCACTCTTTTATGCTTACATCCTTTTATTCATATACTGTGGCATTCTTGGGGAATTTTTTGGCAATACCGTCAGGTTTTCTAAGCTGGTGGGTAAACTATGACAAAGCCAAAACCATTACATTCAGTAAAAAGATTACCGGATCGGTGCTGCTTTTTGCACTTTCTGTCATCACCATGCTACTATTTAGTTATAATGGTCCTCTGTATTTGACAAGCATAGCGATCTGGCTATCTGCCGGATTGACGATTTACGTGGCATATCAGGGCGGTAAGATAACCTTTCCGGTATAATGGATATAATGGAGAAAAAATGAAAGACAAAAAGAAGAGAAGAAAAGCGTTAGAGGAAATGATAGAAATCATAACCCTGTCTATTCCGCGAGAAATCGATTCGAGGGCGCTTTATATGGATGCTGCCAAAAAAGCTGCAACTGAAGACTCAAAAAATCTCTTTCTCACACTGGCAAAGCAGGAAAAAGGGCATGAGTCTATGCTGAGAAATATTCTTGAGGTTGTAAAAGAAGAACTCAAGGCGTTGGACGAATAAACTTGACATTCTGAAATATATTCTTATCTTTCTGTTGCCATGAGTATTATACGTTTTTTTGTTCCCGCTTTTATGATTTTGTTTGTTGGGTTGCACATGGTTGTGGGATTAGAAATCGCTAAACCCGCAAAAACGCTCAGCAACAATGTGGCAAGCTCTTCGAATAAAGTCAGGGAAGCGGTGCACAGAGTTGACTACCCGAAAACAACAGGTGATCTTATTAAGCTGCTGGGAAACAGATCGGAATGGTTTAGCTATAAAAACTCACCGATAATAGAACGGTTGCCGAAAGATTTCTCAAGGCTGCCGCTGGGCAAAAGAAAGCGGATTTTTATAGCTGCGATATTGCCTGCTGCGGTTGCGGTTAAAAAACAGTTTGACCGCGAGCATAGATATGTTATTGAAATGAGAAACAAGATTAATCAAATCGGCTCTATAGATCAGCAAAACAGAGAAAAATTGAACAAGCTGTTTGCCCGTTATAAAATCAAAACCGGAAGTTTGCCGGAAAAAATCAACAAACTTTTGATACGAACAGGAAGCGTTCCTATCAGTCTTATTCTTGCTCAAGCGGCGATAGAGTCCAACTGGGGAGCATCGCGTTTTGCCATAGAAGGCAACAATCTTTTTGGCATAAGAACATACAGTTCGAAAGGAATGAAACCGAGGCAATACTCCGAGGATGGAAAACGGTTCAGAGTGGTTGTTTACAAAGATCTTGAAGCTTCCATAAGAAGCTATATCATCAATTTTAACATAGGGTGGGCATACAAAAGATTAAGAAAGATAAGAAACGCTATCTACCCCAACGAAAATCCATATATTCTTGCGGATAATCTAACCTATTATTCCATAAGAAGAAGCGATTATATAAGGGCTATAAAGAATGTAATAGTCCGAAACAACTTTGAAAGATTTGATAAAAACAATCCGACATAGCCTTATTCTATTTTTTGTCATAATTTTCTACGCCAAGGTCTCTTTTGCAGGTTCAGCGGTAATTCTGCTTTATCACAAGTTTGGCAATCCGAATTCGCCCTCAACAAACACACCGATAGAAACATTTAAAAAACAGATGCAATATCTAAAAACTCACCATTATAAAGTAATAAAACTTTCCAATCTTTGCAATCTGATAAAAAATCACAAAAACATACCGAATGATACCGTTGCTATCTCTATAGACGACGGATATAGATCCACCGCAAAAGCCGTTGCCATTTTAAAAAAATACAATTTCCCGGCAACCATATTTCTTTATACCAATGCATATAGCGGCTGGCCGGCTTTTCTAAGCTGGACTCAGATTGAGCAAATTGTTGCAAATCCGCTTTTTGACATAGGAAATCACACTGCAAGTCATGCCAAACTTGACGAACTAAGCATCAAACAGCTTGACAAAGAAATCCGGGCAGCCCAGAAACGCATTAAAAAACTAACCGGAATCGATGCAAGTCTGTTTGCCTATCCTTATGGCTATTACAACAGAAATGCCATTCAATCGGTTAAAAACTTTGGATTCAAATGCGCCTTCAGCCAGGATATTGGTGCGGTTGATAATCGGACAGATCCGTACATAATTCCAAGAATTGCAATGACTGGAAGCAATTTAAATATGGCTGAATTTGAAAAAAAACTTAATATTAAGCCGCTTCATCTTGCTGATTATTTTCCAAAAGAAACGGTTTCTGGCAACAAAACCATTAAAGTTACCCTCGAAAATCCGGAGCGCTACTCCGTTGTCAAAATCTATATATCCGAACATGGATGGCTTCAAACAACTTATAACAAAAAAACAGGCACAGCTTATGCAAAATCAGGCAGTATAGGCCGCTTCCGCGACCGAATTGTTGTTAAAGCATTCAATAAAGCAACAAATCGATACGCATATTTTACCTGGATGGTTCATAGCCTCTCTTTCAAATAAACAAAACGCCCAAACGCTAAAAAAATCTTTATCAAATATAAGCTTGACATTTGATAATTTTACTGTAAAAAAGAGATATTATTTTAACATACAAAAACTTGTTTCACTATATGAAACATAGTGAAACTGCGGGGGTAACGTTTGCCGGATTTAGAGGTAGAAGGACTGTTCCTTTCTTTTGGAGGCATAGAAGCACTTAAAGATATAAGTTTCTCAATTAATAACGGAGAGATATTTTCGATTATCGGTCCTAACGGAGCGGGGAAAAGCAGCCTTTTGAATTGCATAAACGGATTGTATCACCCGCAGAAAGGCAAAATAATATTTAGGCAAACAGATATTACCAATTGGTCAGCAGACAAAATAGCTAAATTGGGCATAGGAAGGACATTTCAAAATCTTGAACTCTTCAAAGGTATGAGTGTTTTGGACAATCTTATGCTTGGCAGACATAACTATCTTAAATATCATATCATATCATCTGCAATCTGGCTTGAAGGACATCCAGAGAAGAGATAGACTCGAGAATAAAAGTTGAAAAAATAATTGATCTGCTGGAGATTCAATCGGTGAGAAAGAAAACGGTTGGAACGTTGCCTTATGGCTTGCAAAAACGGGTTGAGCTCGGCAGGGCGCTTGCGGTTAATCCTGAAATCATACTGCTTGATGAACCGATGGCGGGAATGAATGAAGAAGAGCGAGAGGATATGGCGCGATTCATTCTTGATATCAATGAAGAACTGAATAAAACCATCATTTTGATCGAGCATGATATGTCTGTTGTGATGGATATATCCGATCGTATCATGGCTCTTGACTTTGGAGAAAAAATAGCTGAGGGAACACCTGAGCAGATACAGAATAATTCGGATGTTCTGAATGCGTATGTAGGAAAAAGAAACGAGCAAGTGATATGATTTACAAAACTATGCCTGCCCTACTTATAAGAAATGCCCAACAATGGCCTGAGAAAACCGCCTTGCGTGAGAAAGAGTTCGGAATATGGAATAATATCAGTTGGTCGGAATATCTTCTTAATGTCAAAAATTTTGCTCTCGGACTTATGGCATTAGGCTTTAAAAAAGGTGATAAGGTTGCAATTATAGGAGATAATCGCCCCGAATGGATTTATGCGGAACTGGCAAGTCAAGCACTTGGAAGCAGCAGCGTCGGCATCTATCAGGATTCGATATTAAAGGAAATAAGCTACATTATAAATGCCTCTGATTCAACGGTTGTAGTAGCGGAGGACCAGGAGCAGGTGGACAAACTTTTGGATATGAAAAATGAAATTAAGAATGTAAAGAAAATAGTATTCACCGATCCGAAAGGGATGAGACATTATAACGATCCTCTGCTTGTCTATTTTTCCGATTTCTGTGAGGAAGGAAAAAAATACGGAAATGCCCATAACGGAATTTTTGAAAAATATGTTGATAATTTATCGGAAAATTACACGGCTCAAATCTGCACGACCTCCGGAACAACAGGAGCACCCAAACTGGCAATGCTTTCTCATAAAAATCTAATCACAATGGCAAGAAATCTTGGGATTGTTGATCCAAAATATCCGACCGATGAATTTGTATCATTTCTTCCGCTTCCGTGGGTAGGAGAGCAGATGATGACTGTTGCCTCCAGTCTGCTTTTCGGTTTTACCGTAAACTTTCCGGAAGAGCCTGAAACCGCTCAGGATGATTTCAGAGAAATCGGGCCTAATTTTATGTTTTCTCCGCCTCGGGTCTGGGAAAATCTTGCAGCAAGCGTTCAGGTAAGAATCTCAGATGCGACCTGGCTCAAAAGAAAGATCTTCCATAGTCTATTCCCAATAGGCCGCAAGTTAGCCGATCTTAAGTTCAAAAAACTGGAGGCCTCTTTCCCGCTTAAGGCAGCTTACAGATTTGCCGATTTCTTACTTTTCAGACCGTTAAGAGACAGAATGGGATTTTCGAATATAAGATCTGCAATGACAGGAGGCGCGGCTTTGGGACCTGACACATTCAAATTTTTTCATGCCCTTGGAATAAATCTAAAACAGATTTACGGTCAGACCGAAATATCAGGAATTTCATGCATTCATCGCAACGATAACATAAATCCGGAAACTATGGGAAATCCTCTGCCTGAAACAGAAATCAAAATTATAGACGGAGAGATCTGTTCAAGAAGTCCGGCTCTTTTTCAGGGATACTACAAAAACAAAAAAGCTACAGACGACACCTTAATAGATGGATGGCTGCACTCGGGGGATGCCGGTTATTTAACCGAGGATGGCCAGATAGTCGTAATTGACAGAATGAAAGATCTTATGAAACTCGCAGATGGGACACAATTTTCACCTCAGTTCATAGAGAACAAGCTCAAATTCTCTCCATACATAAAAGAAGCAGTAGTCTTTGGTAATAATAAGGAATATATAGCAGCTTTGATCAACATAGATTATGAAATTGTAGGCAATTGGGCTGAAAAACAACATATTTCCTACACTACTTATACCAATCTGGCAAGCCAAAAAGAGATATACGAACTTATTGAATCCGAGGTGAAAAACGTTAACGGTTCTCTAAAAAAAGAGATGAAAATCACAAAATTTACACTGCTTTACAAAGAACTTGATGCAGATGACGGTGAACTGACGCGAACAAAAAAGGTCAGGAGACGTTTTGTAGGCGAACGCTACAGCAATATTTTAGATGCGCTTTACAGTAACAAAAAAACGGTACCTGTTGAGGCTGAAATCAAATTTCAGGATGGCAAAACCGCAGCCATTCACACAGAACTTCTCATAAAAAGTGTGTAATAAAGGGGGCAATCAGTGAACTATTTTATTCAGCTTGTTGTTAGCGGAATTGTATTGGGAAGTATCTATGCGCTTGTTGCTTTGGGATTTGTTCTGATATATAAGGCTACAAGGGTGATAAACTTTGCGCAAGGCGAACTTCTTATGGCCGGAGCCTATATAGCGTTTGCTCTTATGGTTCAGCTGCATCTCCCGTTCTGGAGCGCCCTTCTTGTCACAATACTCCTGTCGGCTCTTCTGGGTCTTATCATTGAAATGCTGATTTTAAAACCGTTAATAGGAGAACCGATTATCTCAATCGTAATGATAACAATCGGCTTATCAATAGTATTGAAGGCAGTTGTCGAGATGATTTGGGGCACCGAAACAAGGGTATATCCGGCAATTTTCTCGGCACATCCCATAGTTTTGGGCACCATAAGCGTATCGAAAAGCTACCTGTTTTCTCTGGGAGCTGCCATAACACTGTTTGTCATATTTCATTTTTTTTTCAAATTTTCATCAACAGGCACAGCTATGCGAGCGGTGGCAGACGATCAACAAGCGGCGCAGTCTATGGGCATTAATATAAAAAAGGTGTTCGCGATAAGCTGGATGGTAGCGGCTTTGGTTGCAGGCATCGGAGGCGTGCTTATAGGCAACATAAACGGAATTAATGTTTCGCTGGGAATGTTCGGACTGAAAGTTTTTCCTGCGGTTATACTTGGCGGACTTGACAGTATCCCGGGCGCAATTATAGGAGGCATAACGATTGGAGTATTGGAAAGTCTATCAGGTGGATATCTGGACCCTCTTGTTGGCGGAGGGGTTAAAACGGTGGCTCCGTTTGTTATCCTGCTTGTGATTCTTTTAATAAAACCATACGGACTGTTTGGAACAGAAAAAATAGAGAAGGTGTAAAATGGCTATAAAATGTGGAATATTCAAAACATCTTACAGATCAGATATGGCAATATGGCAAACAAAAAACAGCAGGTTCTGGATAGCTCTTTTTTTTGTAAGTCTGGCAATATTTCCGTTTTTCGCAAGTAAATACTTTCTCTATATGGCAAATATTATTGCAGTCGGGGTAATTGCTGCGGTCGGACTGAACATCTTAACCGGATTTGCGGGGCAAATTTCTTTGGGGCATGGAGCATTTATCGGCGTAGGCGCATATTTCGCAGGGTATCTCACAAGCCAATTTAATATAAACTTTATACCGGCTTTTATCGCAGGAGGTCTTGTTACTGCAATAGTTGGAATGCTTTTCGGTCTCCCGTCGCTGAGACTAAAGGGATTCTATCTTGCCATAGCAACAATGGCTGCACAATTTATACTCGCATTTATGTTTATACATCTGCGCTCCATCACGGGAGGAAGCCAAGGAATGATAGTTTCACCTCCTGAGATCGCCGGATTTTCGTTTGACTCTGATTTTAGCTACTACTTTCTATCAACAGGAACTGCAATAGTGATGACTCTGGCGGCAAAAAACTTGATTAGAGGCAAATTCGGAAGGGCTTTTATGGCAATACGGGACAATTATATAGCAGCAAAAACAATGGGGGTAAATATATTCCTGTATAAAATTATTGCATTTGGCATCTCATCCTTTTATGCCGGAATTGCCGGGGCGCTCTGGGCGCACTATATTCAGATTATTACACCTGAACATTTTACAATCTCTGTTTCAATAGAATATCTTGCAATAATTATAATAGGCGGGCTGGGAAATATTCTCGGCACCATTTTCGGAACAATCTTTATTGTGGCTCTTCCCGAATTATTGAGGTTTGTAAACGGAATTGTATCGGCGCATTATCCTATGTTTGTCAATCTGTTTGATGCAATAAGAGAGGGTTCTTTTGGTTTGGCTATAATCGGTTTTCTTATATTTGAGCCTGACGGTCTTGCCGCTCGCTGGAAAACCATAAAAAATTACTGGAAACTGTGGCCGTTTTCATATTAGATTTGAATAAGGAGGTGAATAGATTTACAAGGAGGGGATTAATTGAAAAAAACTATTTTATTAAAGGGGGTTATTATGAAAAAGATTTTACTGGTTAGTCTGTTTGTGACATCAATGTTGTTTGTTTTTGCATTAAAGGGTAATGCGGCTTCAATATCGATTGGGGGTATCTGGGATATAACAGGACCTACCGGAGATGTAGGTGAACCTTACGCAACCGCTCAGAGAAATTATATCAGTTATGTAAACTCTCATGGAGGAATCAACGGGAAAAAGATAGTTTTGATGGGCGAGGATTACGCTTACAAGATTCCTGCTGCAGTGGCGCTTTACAAAAGATTAACCGAAAAACATGTGCTGGCTATTCTTGGATGGGGAACAGGCGATACGGAGGCGCTGAAGCGTTTTATCGCAAGAGACAAAATCCCTTACATCTCAGCATCATACTCGGAAGGAATAACAAATCCTAAAATAGCGCCATATAATTTTATAGGTGGGGTAACCTATTCAGATCAGGCAAGAATCGCTCTGGCGTTTATAAAAAAGATTTATAAAGGCAGCGGTAATCCAAAAGTGGCATTGCTTTACAATGACAAAGGGTTCGGAAGATCGCCCATCAATGATGCAAAACGGTATGCAACAAAAATAGGCGTAAGCATTGTAGATGATGAAATTGTTCCGCTGAGAGCTCTGGATACCACGAGTCAGCTTTTGAGTATGAAAAAACATGGGGCACAGT
>JALWSW010000176.1 GCA_027080125.1 Campylobacterales bacterium
ATCGATAATGATATAAATTATAAAAACGACAAACTTCCCGGACTTTCATGTGTGGCGCCTACGGTTTTGAAGATTATGAACATAACAATACCCAAAGAAATGACCGGAGCTCCACTTGTATGAACAATATTGCATATCGTTTAAAAATATTCGGAAATGTTCAGGGTGTCGGATATAGAAACTGGCTTCGGAAAAGAGCGCTTGAGGCAGCTATCACAGGTTGGGTAAGAAATTGCGCAGATTATACCGTTGAGGCATTGATTGAAGGCAAAAAAGATGCTATAAATAAGGTTATTGAAGATTGTGCCAATGGACCTAAATTTGCAAAAGTAACCCGGATTGAAAAGCGGAAGGTTGAGCCGAAAGGCTTTAGAGAATTTACAATTAAAAGGTAGGCAATGGGAAATATGTTTGATTTACTGCTTGATAAGGCAATAGAGAGTTTTCTGAAAGGCGATATAGAGGAGGCAAAAAAAAGATTTGCTTCCTGTTTAATACTCAAACCTGATAACAAACTTGCGATGCTATGTTATACGATAGCAGATCTTGCGCCTGAAAATCCGGAAAGCGCCAAGCAGCTTATGCGTTATGCGCTTTTTGCTGAGGAATCTGAGATCGAGGAGATTCTTTACCATATTTTTGACGAGGATAATAATCTTATCAAAACCGATAATGATATTCGCTCTACAAGCTGGTTACCTGATGCTAAATCCAAGATCGCCGAAAGAGTTAGAGATGACCTTGAAACAGCCGTGAAGATTGACCCTGATTTTTCAGAAGCGGAGCTTTTTCTGGGCAAGATATATCGTGAAATGGGAGAGTATGGCACTGCAGCCGAGCATCTGCATAAATCACTTCTTATAAACCCGTTTGAACTGGAAGCTATAAGCGAAATAGAGAGTCTGATTACCGAATATAATAAAAAACCGGGGAAAAAGGAAAAAGATTAGCCTGATTGTTGTTTTTCCATTGATTAGGTTCGGTTTTCTTTTGTCCTCGTTTCAGATGATCTATGAGTAGCATATAGGTTTTCAAAATTATGCGTTTTGTTTATTTTTAAAAGATACAACGGCAAAGGGGAAAGTGTTTCACTAATAAAAGTAAATAGTTTAGTATATGGTTTTTAAATGAGACAAGACGGTTGTAACCGTTTGCAAAATGATTAATATAAAATTGTTCTTGAAATAACCGTTTTGATTCGCATATTAATTTGAGCATTAGGGTAACTTAGTTGCTATAGTAAGAAAAGCAGGAGGAATAATGGCAGAAAAAAAACTTGAGACAAAGGCGCTTCATTCGGGATACAAGGGAGAGCCTCAGTTTGGTGCAAGAGCAGTGCCGATATATGAGACCTCATCGTTTCTTTTTGGCACCGCAGATGAGGCTGCAAGACGTTTCAGCGAACATGATATCAACAAAATCTATACAAGGATAGGGAATCCGACCGTTGCGGTTCTGGAAGAACGACTTGCCGATATTGACGGAGGGCTGGCTGCGGTATGTTATGCATCCGGAATGGCAGCAATAAGCACTCTTATGCTTACGCTTTTGAAGAAAGATGATCATATCGTTGTATCTAACACGCTTTACGGCGGAACAGTATCGCTATTTTCCGATTTTCTGCCGCGATTCGGGATAAAAATCGATTATGTGGATATAGACATGCTTGAAGAGGTGGAAAAAAGCATAAATGAGAACACAAAACTGCTTTATGCCGAATCAATCGGAAATCCAAAGCTTAATGTGGCTGATCTGGAGGCTTTGTCTGAAATTACCAAAAAACATAATATTCCGTTTATTCTTGATAATACCGTTACTCCCGGAATATTCAGACCGTTTGAATACGGTGTTGATATAGCGGTTTATTCTCTGACAAAATATATATCAGGACACGGTGTAACGATCGGTGGTGCTGTGGTTGATTCAGGCACGATGAACTGGCGCAAAAAATTTGCCAGGCTTACCGAAGATATGCCTCCGTTTCATTCTGCCAAATATGGCAAACTTTCTCTGATAGATCAGCTCAAAATCACACTTTATCAAACAGGCGCTTGTATGTCGCCACTGACCGCCTTTCTTATATTGCAAGGCATGGAAACATTGCCGTTGAGGATGAAAAGGATAGGGGAGAATACACTTAAAATTGCAGAGTTTCTCAAAAATCATAAGAATGTAAGCTGGGTCAACTATCCTGGGCTTAAAGACAGCCCTTATTATAATTTGGCAAGGAAATATTTTGATCAATACGGACCAAGCGGACTTTTGACTTTCGGCGTCAAAGGCGGATTGAAGGCAGGGAAAAAACTCATAAACAATGTAAAACTCTGCTCGCTTCTTGCAAATATAGGTGATGCGAAAACATTGATAATACATCCGGCATCAACCACTCATTTTTTGATTTCAAGCCAAGAGCGTCAGGAAGCGGGGGTAACCGATGATATGATACGATTATCGGTAGGAATTGAGAATGCAGATGATATAATAGAAGATCTGGATAATGCTTTAAATTCCGTATGAGGGAGTGATGAGTCAGTTTTATGAGCCAAAATTGGTCAATGTAGGGGAGTTTATCTGCGAGGGCGGAGGACGTCTTCATAATGTTGAGGTTGCATACGAGACATACGGTTCGCTCAATAAAGACAGATCGAATGCAATTCTTGTATGTCACGCATTATCAGGTTCGGCTCATGCAGCCGGAAAAGATAAAAATGGCAATATAGGATGGTTTAACCCGCTAATCGGACCGGGAAAGGCTCTTGATACAAATCGCTATTTTGTTATCTGTTCCAATGTGCTTGGAAGCTGCTTCGGCACGACAGGACCGTCTTCTCTTGATGAGAACAACAAACATTATGCAATGCGCTTTCCGGTAATTACAATTACCGATATGGTCAGAGTTGAAAAACTTCTGACCGATAAGCTTGGTATAAAGCGTCTTGTTACAGTAATAGGCGGTTCTATGGGCGGTATGCAGGCTCTTAAATGGGCAGTTCTTTATCCTGATAGCGTAATCTCGGCAATACCGATGGCATCTCCTGCGTATTCCTCACCAAGAGCCGTTTCATTTAACAAAATAGGACGCGATATAATAATGAACGACCCGAAATGGGCAAACGGTGATTATTACGGAACCGAAGGTCCTGTTGAAGGATTGGCGCTTGCGAGAATGGTAGGACATATAACATATCTTTCGTTTGAATCGATGAACAAAAAGTTTGGAAGAGCTATATGCAGAGGAAGCGATATATTCGATCTTACCGAGGGAAAGTTTGAGGTGGAGCGCTATCTGTTTCATAACGGATTTAAATTTACAAGAAACTTTGACCCCAACAGCTATCTGTATATTACCCGTGCTCTTGATTTGTTTGATATAAGAAGAAACTACAGCGGGCTTGAGGATGCTCTTGGAAGAATAACGGCTAAGATGCTTCTTATAAGTTTTAGCACCGACGAGCTTTATCTGCCTACCGAAACCGAATTGATTTATAAAACTATGAAAAGATTGGGTAAAGATGTTTCCTATTTTAATATAGAATCTGATTCCGGTCACGACAGCTTTCTGATCGAATATGACCGTTTCCAGGGTGTAGTGAGAGATTTTCTGAAG
>JALWSW010000177.1:0-9285 GCA_027080125.1 Campylobacterales bacterium
TTTCAAAGCCGGAACAGCTTCGGAGACGATCCCTTTGTTGCCTTCTTTTCTGTAAAAATTGGTAAATCTATAGTCAAGCGACCAATATAACGGGCTTTTGCCAATCTTTGTATCGTTGTTTTTTATGACTATTTCAGGGATACTCTGAAGTGTGTGAGAATCATCATGTGAATCAAGATCCTGATACAAAAAGCTGTGTATGCCAAAATTCCAGTTTTTGTAATTGTAATCGGCAAGAATCTGAGATTTTATATATCTGGATGCGTAAAAATCGATGTTGTCGTTGTTTAAATCGGCATAATCGAATCTGTTTGAAATATGGTTATATTGAATAAGAATTCTTCCGTTTTTAAAGTTATAGTGATGCGAAGAGCTTATATTCCAGATGTTTTTTCTTTTCCCAGATTTATTTCCTTTTTTATGCAGATAGCTTAAAAATGTTTTTCCTCCGATCTGCTTCGTTGCAGCGTAGCGATGTTCAACATCAAGTCCGATGCCGTTTTTGGAATGCTCTTTCATGGTAAATGTCATATCCATGGATCTTCCGAGGGTAAGATAAAACGGTTGATTGTATCTCACTCCGTAAAGAGTCGAATATCCGAACGTTGGAAACAGAAAGCCGCTTCTTCTTTTTTTGTTGAGATTATGATAAATATACGGAGAATACAGCACCGGGGTAGAGCGCACCAACATTCGGTTGTTAAGAGCTTTTATATATTTGCCTTTCACTATTTTTGCGCTTGTTCCGACGATCTGCCAATCAGGGCAAGAGTTGAACGGTTTTTTCGGATTTCCGCAGCCGGTCAAAGAAAATTTGCCAAGAATATAACTATTTTTAGATATTTTGTAACCGTGATCTGTTTTTATGAAAATATGCTGAGATTTTATAAAAAACACGGCATTGTCGATTATCCCCTTTCCTGTATTAAGATTTAACATCAATTTTTTTGCCCATATCTTGTTGGCTCCGTCAAGCAAGAGCACTTTGCCATAGGCGTTGAGTTTTTTGTTACTGATAATCATAGTATGCGCTGATATGGAAAGCTGACCTTTGGTTATTGTTGCGTTATTCAGAATATATGTATTGATTTTTGCAAGGCGAGTAACCTTTTGGGCTTTTATATGATATAGGCCGGTTTTTGTAATAATGCCAGCGAAAGCCGTTTCTGTAATCAGAAGCAGAAAAATCAAAATTCCTCTTATAATCTTAATTCCCGCACCGCCATTTTTTTCTCAATTGTAGCAAAACAAATTGATAAAACAATGGACAAACATAATCTGCCATTATATAAATAGTATATGGCAAAAATAATAATTTTTCTGATTATATTTTATATCCTGCCGAGCTCTTATGCTGCGTCAATTGATGCCTCACTTTATAAGGGCAGCTCAATTGAGCTCAGCAAGCGTTATCATGATCTTTTAAAAAAGGAATCGGGCAAGAGTCCCGCATCACTTATCAGAAAAAGCATGCTTAGCCGTTTGATAGATACCCTCAAACCGCAATCTCCGGTATATCCGTCAAAATATATCAAGAAATATAAAGGAAAAACAGATGTAAAAAAGCTTAAAAACTATATAAACGAAATTATATCTGCCGAGAATCAGCTTAATGCAGGCAAGAAAAAATTTGATTATATCGAACTTAAATCGAATCAGCTTGCCTCGGCCATAGCCGCAGCCAAAAATAGTGACAATCTTTTGACTAATCAGCTTGAATATGCACTTTTGCAACGTGATAAAGAGATTCAGAAGCGTCTTAATAACCAGCTTGTCGAGTTTATAAAAATGATGGATTCTGAAAAGTCCTCCATTTTGAAAAACTGCAATATAACCAAGAACCGGCTCGAATTATACAAGGCAAAATGGAATGATTACAAGCCAAAGGACTATACCAAACAGATAACAAAACTTGAGCTTCTCAAATTAAAAGATGAAAACAATTTGAACTTTCTCTCATATAAACAACCGATACAACTTTCAAATTCAGCTGCAGTAGAGAGGTTTCCGCTTCAAATAGATATAAAAACGATACAAGTAGCGATATTGAAATGGAAGCTGATGTATATAAAAGATGCCACAAACCATATAGATGACGGATTAAATCTGCTAATGGCTCAGATCTGCAGCAAAAAACCGAGTTTCAGGGATATAAACAATTTATATACCACGCTTATTGATATGGTAAATAAATTATCCAAAAAAGACAAAAAAATTATTGATAATCTTCTGATATTGAGAAAATCGGTGGCAGATTTCGGCAATAAACTTAACGGCAATCAAAGAGCATTGAAACTTCTGAATAATTTTGGAAAGGCTGAAGCGACTCTTTCTGCTCAACTTGTTTCCGTTGAAGGCAGTATAAATAGAGATAAATCTTATCTGTCACACATCTCCGATTTTATAACATTAAAACAAGGTGTTGTGGGAGCGGCAATCATAAGACTGCAAAGCAGCATAAAAACCGTTTTTGCCTCCATCATCGGTTTCCTTGTTAAACCGTTTTTTGTATATAAAAACATCTCTCTGTCGCTATGGAGTCTTCTTAAAATAGCCCTTATTGCGATATTCGGATGGATTTCCACCGTTTTAGCCAAAATATTTGTCAAGCATCTCTCAAGAACGTTTGTTTTAAAGGAGATACATTCAATACTCATAAGACGCATACTGGTTTATCTCATCTGGTTTGTAACAGCTCTGATAGCATTCAACGCAATCGGATTGAATACGAGTTCGATTACTCTCATCGCAGGAGCACTGTCGGTGGGTATCGGTTTTGGTCTTCAGAGCATTGCTTCCAATATTTTGGGCGGGATTATCCTTTTGTTTGACAGAAGTATAAAGCTTGGTGATTTTGTTGAGATAGAAGGAATAACCGGTAAAGTAACGCAGATAAATCTCCGAAAAACGATTGTCAAAACAAACGATAACATAGATTATATAATTCCGAATTCATCATTTGTAAACGGGAATGTTATCAACTGGACATACAGTACGGATATACGACGCTTTAGAATTGCATTTTCGGTAAGTTATGGCATAAATATAGACAAACTAACATTGGTAATTATTCCTGAGATAAAAAAGCTGAAAAATATAAAAATTCCGCCCGAGCCGGAAATCTGGCTAATCGGATTTGGAGAAAGCAGCCTTGATTTTGAGGTGGTGTTTTGGGCACGCGGAAATGCCACAAGACAACCGTTGTTTACCGAATCGGAGGCAAGAAAAATAATCTATAATGCTCTGAACAGAGCAAAAATTACCATTCCGTTCCCTCAAAGGGTTGTGCATCTTTCAAAAGAGTAAATTGAATATAACTTATTTAGCCATATACTAAAATCGGTAAAGTTGACATTACATTGTGCGTATTAAGTAAGGCAATTAGAGGTCTTGATTGAAAAATAACTTTTACTTGTTCAGAAGTATGACTTTCAAGCCTTGAAACAGAATAAAACGAACATAAAATAAAGAAGCGATTTTATTATAAAAATCATTCTATTATTTTAAAAAAACAGGAGAATATATGCATATCAACTTTCTTTATTCACTCGGTTGCCCCAGATGGGGAGAGGCTCTGGAAAGATTAAAGAGAATCCTGGTGGAAAATGGAATCACCCGAACAATAGTTATAACGCGAATACAAAACAGCAAAGATGCGGAAAAATTTAATGCTCACGGCACCCCTTCAATACTTATTAACGGAAAAGATATTGACAAAAGTGTCAGAGGTAAACCCTGCACATATAGCTGCAGATTTTATATGGACAATGGGCGGCTTTCAAGAATTCCTCCCGAGGATATGATTGAAGATGCCATTAAAGAGGCTCTAAAAGATGAAGGCAGAAAATCGGCGCGAAGACTTTTTGCATTGACCGGTGGCATAGCTACAGGAAAATCTACTGTTGCCTCGATGTTTAAGCAGCTTGGTGCCTACATTATCGATGCCGATAAACTTTCTCACGAAGCCCTGTATAAAAGTGCCGTGGTGCACAAAAAGATTGTTGACAGCTTTGGAAATTCGGTTTTAAATGATAAGGGAATTATAGACCGCAAGAGGCTTGGCGAAATAGTTTGGCATGATGATGAAAAAAGGCAGTTGCTTGAATATATTATTCATCCCGAGGTGATAAGCCTTGGAGAAAAGATTATATCGGAGATACTTAAAAAAAATTCCGATGCGATAATAATCTATGACATTCCGGTGCTATATGAAGGAAATTATCAAAATCGTTTCAAAAAAACCATTCTGGTTTATGCCGATTATAAGATTCAGCTTAAAAGGCTTATGCAGCGCAATAACTTATCAGAGCAAGGCGCCAGATTACTTATATCAAAGCAGATTCCTATAGCAAAAAAGCTGGAGCTTGCAGATTATATCATAGACAACAGCGGTTCTCTTGCTCAGACAAAAAAACAAGCCGAACAGGTTTTTGATGAGATAAGCCAGCTTCAAGAATAATGAAAAATTATCGCATAAACCAAATTTTGCTTTTCACATAAAATAAGGGGGGTTGGAGAGACATCCAAGCGACGCCTCTCCAAAATGTTTAATTTCCTTGAACAGCCCATAATATAAATACCATTTTCTGTTTGTCAAGCTGTTTTGTAAAATTATTCAAGAAAAGTTATAAACGCTGTTTTGAAACTGTTTCGCAAAACCGCTTTAATTGCTTTATCTTTTTTCAGGACGCAGCTTATTTATCAGCTCCTTGTAAATAATCTCTTTTTCTGCTGAGATATCAATATAATTGGTTTCCAGTCCTATATTCTCAGACATTAAAAACCCGATGCCATCAAAAAATTCTTTGTTTAGCTTAATGGTTTTCCTGCTCAGAATAGCAAAATCATCTCCATGTATTCTAAAAAGTAATGAATCACCGAAGCATTTTTTCAGATAAAGTGCAAATTTTTTAAGCATCTCATCTCCGCTGTCCCAGCCCATTCTCAAATTATATTGAGTAAAATCGCGCAAAAAAAATCCGGTGAGGTATTTGTAAGCAGATTTATTATTATCTTTTACCTGTATATAAAATTCAAGATAATTACTGTTGTATACGCCCGTAAGCGCATCTTTATAGAAATATGCAAATCTTTCCTCTTCAATCTCATTTTTGGGAAGCTGGTTTATATTCTCCTGCATGGATACCTTGTTTAATGCGCGCGAGGCAGCTTCAGCCACATCAGGGTCAAACTGCATTCCAGAGAGCTCTTTTATTTCTCTTATTGCTTCTTTAACGGTTTTGCTTTTTTTATAAATACGATTCGTTGTCATGGCATCAAATGCATCAGCAACAATCATTATGCGCGAGAGTTGCGGTATTTTGCTAGCTTTAAGTCCGTATGGATAACCTTTTCCGTCAAAGCGTTCGTGATGATATTTTATAATTTCTGCAAGCTCTCTATACATCGGTATTTTTGATAAAAAATCATACGAAGCGGTTACATGCAACTGAATAAGCCTGTATTCAAAATTATTCAATCTTCCCGGTTTCAACAGTATTGCATCTGGTGTCGAAATTTTGCCTATATCATGCAGAATTCCGGCTTGATAAAGTTTTTTACATACAACATCGTCATATCCCATTACTTTTGCAATATCAACGCAGTATTTAGCCACTCTGTTACTATGACCTGCCGTGTAGGTGTCTCTTTTTTCAATCAGGTTTATCAAAGAGATAACCGATTTATCATAATTCTCAATTTTTTCATTCTGAAGGGCATATTTTTCCTTTGTCCGTTTTTCCACAAGTTGTTCCAAATTGTTGCGATAAAGTTCATTTTCCTTAAACTTATGTAGTTTAAGAGAGGTTGCATACATAACTTCATTTGCCTGTTTGTAATTTATAGGCTTAATAATATATCCTGAAACGCCTATCTTAATGAAATCTATAAAATATTCGGTCTCAGTATATGCCGAGATTACCACTATTTCCTGCTCAGGGTTTATCTTTTTTATTTTTTTTGCCAACTGGATACCATTCATTTTTGGCATCATTATATCTGTTATTACAATATCAAAATCTCCTTCTTTAAAAAGTTTAAAACCCTCTTCACCGTTTTCTGCTTTGTTGACAGATTTGAAAAATTTCTTTAAATAAATTGCAACCTCATCTCTTACCTGTTTCTCATCCTCAACATATAATACGGAAAAATTTTTAGCAATTTCTCTCAATTTATCTACGCTGCTCATAATGAAAATTTTCTTATTATTTCTTTAATAATGGATATCATATCTTTAAAGCCTACAGGCTTTTTCAGAAATGCATCATATTTGTGTTTTGATGCATCTCCAAAGCTTTTCGACGCGCTCAGCATAACTATAAATGTATCGGGGCTGATTTTATTAATCCGGTCAACCATTTCCCATCCATCCATAACAGGCATTATAACATCAGCAAAAACTATTCTGTATTTATTTTGTTTGAATTTTTCTACACCTTGTGCTCCGTTTTCCGCCGTCCCCACAGATGAAAAAAATTTGCTAAGAAATATCTTTAACTCTTTTGTAACAGCTCTATCATCCTCAACAAGCAAAACAGCAAAGTTTTTGACCTTATCTTTCAGTTCGGCGTATTTATTCACCTTTTCTCTCGCATTGCAACTCAATGGTAAAGCATGCACCATCGTCCTTATTTTCCGCCCGTATTCTTCCCTTTAAATGTCTTTCTACAATAGTTTTGGCCATATAAAGACCCAGTCCCGTACCAGTCTTTTTATCTTTTGTTGAAAAGTAAGGCTCAAATATTCTGTTGATTATATCTTTCTCTATGCCTCCTGCGTTATCGCATATTTTTATATATATCCTATCATCTTTTTCATACGCTTTAATATCTATCAATCTGTTTTTTACTCTCTTCTCAACCAATGCTTCTTTTGCATTCTGTATGATTGCGATAATTGCCTGCAGCAGTTCTCTGGAGTATGTCTTGATGGATGAGGTTGAACTGCAGTTTTTCCTGACCTCTATTAAATTGCTCTCAAGGCTTTTGCCGGTAAATTTCAGCGCGCTTTCAAGAACATCCTCAATAAACACATTGTCTATATTTTTATGCGGTTTGAAAAAGTTTCTAAAATCATCTATTGTTCTTGAAAGATGTCCGGTCTGTTCTATAAAAAGATTTGATATTCTTTTAAGTTCATCAATACTGACCGAATCAAGCTCAATATCAGCAAGAATATTGTTTGCTCCCATTGATATAACCGAAAGAGGCTGGCGCCACTGATGGGCAATCATGCTTATCATCTCTCCCATTGCCGCCTGGCGCGATTGAATAAGCAATAGCTCATCTTTTTTCTTTATCTCTTGAATCAGCCTTTCTCTCTCAGTTATGTCCTGAGTTGTTCCCTTGATGCCAGCTATCTGCCCGTTTTCATCCTTAAAACGCTTATAGTGAATCTCAACATATCTAATCTCTTTTGAATCACCTTTGACAATTCTGCATTTTATTGTGCGCTCTTTGCCATCAATCAATACATCATTGAAAGCTCTCTGAACCTTTTCCATATCATCAGGATAGACAAACTTTATAAACCCATCATGCGTTTGTTTAAACTCATTTTTTGAAACTCCGAATATATTATATACCTCATCAGACCATGAAACCCTATGGTTTTCAAGATAATGACTCCAATGACCAATATGTGCAATTCTTTGAGCTTCTTTAAGCGATTCCTCGCTTGCAATTAAGTGTTGTTCCACTTCTTTCTGTTCGGTAATATCCGATACCACATGAACGCCTCCGATAAGTTCCCCTTTTTCATTAAAAATAGGGTCAACATCCACCAGAAGCCATTTATCCAGTCTTTTAAAAATCATCGACTCATGTTTCTTGCTTATCTTCATACGCTCTAAGGGGCAGTTATAAAACGGTTTTTCAGCTTCATGAATCATTTGATGACACTTTTTTGTTTTTATATCATCTTTATCAATGCCAAACATCGAATAGGTTGACCTATTACAGATGTTTATCCTGCCTTCCAAATCTATTATGCTTACCGAATCAGTCATTGCATCAAAAGTACTTTGCCATCTGATGGCAAGATTTCTCATCTCCTCTTCCACCTTTTTGCGCTTGGTGATATCGCGTGTAATAGATAAAATATGCGGTTGGTTGTTCAGATTTATAATAATTGCAGACATTAAACCTGTTTTTATTGTTCCGTCTTTACAGCGAAATTTTGCCTCTAAATTATGCACAGACCCATCTTTATTCAACAGTTCAACCAGCCGCTTCCTATCGGCAGGATCAGCCCAGATGCCAATTTCCACAGACGTTTTGCCCATCACATCTTTTATGGTGTAACCGGTAATCCGGGTAAAACCGTCGTTTATGTCCACGTATTCACCGTTCAAGCGATTTATATTTACCGAATCCGGACTGGCTTTGAAAGCCTTGCGGAATTTTTCTTCACTCTCTTGCAGTTTTCGCTCTGCATCTTTTCTTTTCTCTTCAATCTCCAAATTCTCAAGAGCATAGGAAATATCCCGGGAAACCTCAATCAGAAGATCTATCTCTTGCTCATCAAAAAAACCGACTGTATCAGAATACAAATTATATACGCCTGCTATTTTGCCAAAAACATTTACAGGAAGCGCTATGGATGAACGGTAGCCCCGTTTGAGCGCCTCATCAGCCCATAATTTCATATTCGGGTCGTTTGCTATGTCGTTGCACGCGTAATGTTTGCCGGATTTAATTGCCCGCCCGGTTGGTCCATTTCCTGCTGAAGCATCATTTAGGTTAATCTGTTTTATCGCAGAAAGATAGCCGTTTTCAGCCCCGCTATAAAAGGCAGGAATTATCAGATTTTTATCTTTATCAACAAGACCAAACCAAGCCATGCAAAATTTTCCATATTCTATAGCGATATCACACAGTTTCTGCATTAGCTTATTTTTATCATGCTCATGCACAATCAATTGATTGACTTGGCTGATAAAAGTATACATTCGGCTTGACTTTATTATTTTTTCTTCTGCAACCTTAATATCTGTTATGTCAAATGCCGTTCCTATTGCAGCAGGTTCCCCGTTGTAGATTATCTTCCCTGCGGTAAAGTTTATCCATCTTTCTGCGCCCGTCTTGCTTACTATTTTAAATTCATATCTGCCTGGAACCCTTTTTCCGCTCTGCCTTGCAAGTCCCCGCTGACGTATAAGCTCTTTAAAATCGGGATGTACAACATCCCAGAAACGCATATTTAACAGCTCTTCTTTGCTTCTTCCGGTCAACTCCTCGGTTTTTGGGTTAACATACACAAACTTTTCGCCTTTATATATAAATA
>JALWSW010000177.1:9295-13699 GCA_027080125.1 Campylobacterales bacterium
TTGAGTTTTTCCTCTTCGGTCTTTTCTAAATATATACGGCGGTCGATTGCCTTGATTTGTGAAATAAAAAAAGGACTATCAATATCAAGATACAGATTTGCACAGTTTTCAAGCAATTGGGAAATCTCTGAACCTTCTCTTTCAGTTTTGCTATCGCCTGCAAGAATCAAAAATGCATTTTTTATTTGCTGTTTTCTTATTTCCTGACATGTTGTTTTAAATCCGATTTTTTTGCCTATGATGATAATATCAGGTCTGAGCCTTGCCGAAAGAACAGCGCAATCCGAGCTATCGGCTGCTTCAACAACATTGTATCCGCTTGATTTAAGCACCTCAGAAAGTAATTGGGTCTGTTCCAGACCGGCAATAATTGTCAAATAAGATTCGTTTATGATGCACCTTCTTAGATAATTTCTTATAAATAATAAAAAGGGTCTATTGCTGCCTCATCATACTCTTTTTATTATATAAAATATTTTGAATTTTTCAAATTTCCGAATTGCCTCATCAAAATCTGTCTGAAGAGGTATTGTTGCCTTACCTAAATCTATGCTAAAAACAATAAAATGAGGAGGCTCTATAGATAAGAAAAAAAGCAGATTTTGGCAGGAGGATGTTTTGGATTCAGTTAATGACGCTCTGAGACTGCTTTGTTCGTTTCATCCAACGATTTTTTGAAGAAAATATATTGGGGGTTGGAGAGACATCCAAGCGACGCCTCTCCAAAATGTTTAATTTCCTTGAACAGCCCATAATATAAATACCATTTTCTGTTTGCCAAGCTGTTTTATAAAATTATTCAAGAAAAGTTGTGAATTGATTCACATCTATCCTTGGCATCCTTGGCATCTTATTTAGAAATGCCGACTCATCAGGATATCCGAGGGCGATTCCGAAAAGTATAAGTTTGTTTTCGGGAATATTGAGCACAGAATGAGTGATATTAGCATATTGAGAAACAGAAACCTGAGGACAGGTGCCAAGACCCAAATCAAGCGCAGCAAGATATAACGATTGTGTAAAAGCCCCAATATCAATCAACGCTCCTTCTCCAATACCCTTTTCTATCATAACAACAAGCTCTGCGGGCGCATCGAAAAATCGCAGGTTTTCCTCAAGATGCGGTGCTAACTCAGACCAGTTTTTGGGGTCAATCTTTCTGTAGTCAAAAACAATTTGATTGCATGTATCGCAGTTTGTCTTTAAGCGTTTGGGAAGATCTTTTGCCGCATAGTCATAATCAAAATGCCGATGTTCTCTGTTTTTAAGCGCATTCAAAAGCGCATTTTTGAGTTTTTCCAGCGTTTTTCCGGTTACAACAGCTATTTCCCACGGCTGCATATTGTGGCTTGATGGTGCCCATCTTGCTATATTAAGCAGTTTGACTATCTCCTCTTTTGGCACCGGTTTTTTAAGAAATCCTCTGATACATTTCCGCTTTTTGATTGTTTCTATTGCATCCATAATTAACTCCTCCATTCGTTATTATTTTGATTTTGTAATACCCTGTGTATGACTTCCTCAATTATCATTTTTGCTGCTCTATTTTTACACCTTTCCAGAACGCGACATAATTTGTTATGTTTGATGCGGCCTTTTTTGGTTCCGGATAATACCATGCAGCGTTTGTATTCTTTTTTCCGTTTACAATAATGTCATAATAACTGGCAAGCCCTTTCCATGGGCAGGTTGTATGCAAGTCGCTTTTTTTGAAATATTGACGATTTATCGAATCGGGCGGAAAATAGATATCTTTTCCTACCCTTTCAACTTTGTCCGATTCTGCCAAAACCGTTTCGTTCCATACTGCCTTAGCCATTTACACCTCCTATAATATACAAGTTAATATTGGTTGATGAATATTTGATTAGCTCTATAGTAACCGAATTCAGCCGCTGCATAAGTGACAGATCAGTAAACTGAAATGAATTGTTATACAGCCATCCTTGAGTTTTCCGTAGTTCTAATTTGGGACCCAGTTTATAATCATACCTCAAGTTTGCTGCATAGCTCTTCAAAATTGTTTGCCTCAATATCAAAATGGGTATTATGTGGCTGTCCGAAGCCCTCAGATACATTATCTTCTTCCGGAACTCCTACATACGCTGCATGCATACCTGCAGCCTGAGCCGCTGCCAAATCGCCTTTATGGGCGGCAACCATCATGGACTCGGACGGTTTAAGCCCCAAAAGCCCGGTTGCTTTCAGATACGCCTGCAAAGAAGGTTTGTAATAGCCCAAAAACTCGCATGAAAGGATGCCATCCCATTGCACATTGGCTGCTTTTGAACTGCTGAGGATGCTTTGCCAGCTCAAGATTGTGAGTACTACAACAGTATATTTATTTCTCAAACGGGTAACCGCTTCAGCAGCTCCGTTAAAGACCTTCAGGTAATGCCAGGTCGATATCACCAGAGACATACGATCGATGCTTTTCAGGAGCCTATATCTGTCTGCAAGGTTTTCCAATGCCCGCAGATGCATACCGTCTGAATTTATCCATGGCAAGTTCCCATGTCTCACTTGTGTGAGGACTTTCATCATTTCCAATCGCCAATCATTTGCAAAGGCTTCAACGTCTAATGCTATGCCCTTTTCCTGGGTCACCTCCTGAATTTTTTCCCTAACCGTACTCTTCCAATCGAACACGGTTCCGCCTACATCAAAAAACAACGCTTTAACTTCACTCACAAGCTCCTCCATCTCTTTGACTGCCTTAACCTGTAAAATTGGTCATTTGTTTAGCACATAGCTATACATAATATAATTATTTATTTTTTTGTCTTAACGTATCGGGACTAATATCGCAAGGCACACGCAATGAATCTGCGATTGAATCAAAGCTTGCAAATAGCTCGATAACTTTTTTTGTTTCATTAATTTCATCTTTTGTGGCACCAGCCATTAACGCTCCTGATTCATGTGCCAGTGAGCAATATTGGCAATTGTTTACCGTAGATACGGTAAACGCAATTAGTTCTTTGGTTTTTCTATCCAGGGCACCTTCTTTCAACATAATTTCTTTCTCACGTTTCCAATTTAGTTCAAGCCAATTTGGGTCAACTGCAGCTTGTGCCCGGAAAAAGTTTGGAACCATCCCAAATGTCGACTTAATTTCATCAAATATCTCTTTTGCCTTGCCAGTAGCTTCCTTTTCAGAAAGTAGTTCTGTCATCTTTAAACCTCCTTTTGTTTTTTGTGATGACACACCTTTGTCAATTACAATTATGCATGAGTCTACTCTCGCCAATAACAACACAATGTTTTGTATAAAATATTAGAATAAATTTTCATTACAAACAGATAACCTGATAATCGTTTAAGATATAATCTGCGATGCTCGGATGACCGTTATATTGGCTTATCAATTTCAGATTTCGACTCTTTATCTGTTCTTTGTCGGCTTCGAATGCACCTGCACAGTAGTCGCAAACCCCATCTATTATTCCCAACTTTTCTACGGATCTAAAAAGTGGATTTGCAACAGATTCTTCTTTTGCCAATTCTTCAACGAATTTTGTTCCTCCTGCATCAAAAACCAGTTTGACTTCGGCTCCTTTTTCATGAAGCTCAGATGCATACAAAAGTGCATGGACCGCTCTTCCTAACGCCTCGTGAGTTCCTGGCTCCGCCAATAATATGATCGCTACTTTTTTCTTCATCTTACCTCCTTTTTAATTGTTTTTTTGTCGGTTAATTATTCTTCCTGTTTCTCAGAGTTTGCAATTTCTGTAATCTCTTTTAAAACAGCCTTTTCATATTCGGCAGCTCTTTCTGTTCGCGGAGTTGTTTTTATGCCGTCTGTAATTATCTGAGCCGGAGAGGTGTCACGCTTTACCGAATTTACCTCGATTCTTACAGCGGCGGTTTTGCTGTTCGATTCAAGCGGCTCTTTCACAATCGTTGCTTTGCCTGATATGCCGAAGCTTATATCACCGGTATATATTGTTTCGATAATTATCCTCGGATCTGCCTTGATGTTCTGAATGGTTGCCGAATCGGTTACCATTCCGGTATAGATTGTTTTTTTATCAGGAGAGTAAAATAATGAAATTGGAGCGGTGTTGGGTGAGCCGTCCGGGTTTATCGAGCCGATAACGCTTACAACTTTATTCGGATTCTCATTAAACAGTCTTCCCAGATCGATGAGTTTTTCCTCTCCTTTATGAGATAATTTAAGAATCAGACTCTCTGAGATTATCTTTGCCATAGTTTTCCTCCTTGTTAAAAAATAAAAATATAACAGAATTGATAACAGTTTTCAGTTGATTGTAATCTCTTGCCGTTTTTGCAAGCATTATTCCTCCCTCTACGACTGCAACAACAGTTTTTGCTAGCTCTGCGGTTTTGTTTTCAAATTTTTTGGCAAGACTTCCCTTCTTGACGGCATCCTCAAGCAGATTT
>JALWSW010000178.1 GCA_027080125.1 Campylobacterales bacterium
GGAGAAATTATACCTATGCCGGCAGCCATCAAGAAGCCGGTTATTATCAGCAAAATTCTGAATCTGTTCTTAATTTTCCCCTCCATTTGTTTCAAATTCCTATCTTTTCCTCTCATTTATTGCGACTCCCCTTGACACTTGTCATTGCGAGCAAAGCGAAGCAATCTCAAGTCGGAGACTGCCACGCGTCTTCGACGCTCGCAGTGACATATATTTTACTGTTCACCGGTTTTTTCATTGTCCTCTTTTTCTTTTTTCGGCGGTTCTTTCTCGAATATTTCCCACAGGCTTATTTCAATATCGAACGCTTTCAGTTTTAGCGTCTCATCCCAATTGAAAATCTCAGGAGCTTCGTATTTGTTATTGCATAAGGTGTAACGCTCCAGATATTCTCTTTCGGGAAAAACGATTATATATTCATTTACGCCGAATTTTTCATACAGATTCTTTTTTTCTCTTCTATCTTTCAATTCAGTTGAGGGCGAAGCTATTTCGATGATTAGGTTGGGTGCGCCTTTAATATTATCTTCGGTAATTTTGTTTTTATAGCAAACTATAAAGATATCGGGCTGAACGACATTGAAGTCATCAAAAACAACATCGGTGGGAGCCAAGAAAGGTGTGCAATTTTTAGTTTCAGAAATATCTGCAATACTTCTATATATTTTCCCTGCTATTTTTTGATACCTTACTTTAGGCGCAGGACTCATATCGTAAGCCTTGCCGTCTATAATCTCCCATCGCTCATCGTCAGGCCATTTGAGATAATCTTGATAGCAAGATTTTTTATTGGTTCTCTGTGCAAACGGCATTGCTACCTCCCCGCAACTTTAGCACAATATTATTTGATAACCTGACCAACTTTTAATTATACTATAAAATTTAAGATTTGCAACTTAGGCGGCCGAACAGGTAGCAGGGTTGCAATCTTGACTACCCCTCAAAACTTCTATTTGCCATTGCGAGCGACATCATATTTTCCCCGTCATTGCGAGCGAGCTTGGCGAGCGAAGTAATCTCAGGCATTGAGACTGGCGTATGTCTTTATAAGTGATGTTACCAATTCAAGTTTATTAAAATATTGCCGATCTGATTTTAAGGAGGTAATGCAATGGATATAACCATCGGGCAAACATACGCCGTCAATAAAATAACGCAAAAAAAGGAGATAAACGAAGGCAGGGTGTGCAGAGGCAAAGTTGTAGCTATTCGGCAATCAAGATCAAGAAAAAGCAGGCTGAACGATGAGCACGGTATGAAATCCAAAACCCTGATTATCGTAACCAATTCGGAGATAAGCAGTCAGATAGTCGGGAAAACCGTTCTGATAAGAGTTATAAGATAATATAATATTATTTTTCTGTGGCTTTGTGTAGCATCCTGTATCGCTTTATATATATCATCAAAATAGAGATTGCAGCAGGGGTAATTCCCGGAATCCTGGAAGCCTGTCCCAAGGTTACCGGTCGTATTTCATTCAGCTTTTCGCGCACCTCAATCGAAAGACTGCTGCATCTCTCATAAGAAAAATCTTCAGGAATTTTCAGCTTTTCACTTTTGGTAAACTTCTCTATCTCTCTCTGTTCTTTCTTTATAAACGGCTCATATTTTATTCTATACAAAATACGCAACAATTCATCATCACTGCAATCGGTTTTATAGATTTTTCTGAACAGCTTGATATCAATTTGAGGTCTTCTGAGTAGTTTATCCATAGGAGTTTTATCGCTGACAGGTGAGATATTTTGTTTTTGGAGCAATCTGTTAATCTTTGAAGGTACAACATAGCTTTTCTTTATAGTTTTGATATGCTCTGCCAATCGATGCTCTCTGTCCATAATCTCATCATAGCGCTCTTTTGGCATAAGTCCCAGATCAAACGCCTTTTGCGCCAAACGAATATCGGCGTTATCTTCTCTTAGCATAAGGCGATATTCAGCACGCGAGGTAAACATTCTGTATGGCTCTTTTGTGCCTTTCGTAACAAGATCATCAACCATGACACCGAGATACGCCTCATTGCGATTCAATATAAGAGGCGAGCGTTTCTGCACAAAGCACGCCGCATTTATCCCCGCATAGATACCTTGAGCCGCCGCTTCCTCATAGCCGCTTGTTCCGTTTATCTGTCCGGCATTGAAAAGCCCTTTTACCAACTTCGTCTCGAAAGTGGGATAAAGTTGAGTAGGAGGCACAAAATCGTATTCGACAGCATAACCCGGCCTTATAATTTCGACATCTTCCAATCCCCTGATTGCCCGAAGATATGCAAGCTGAACATCATAAGGCAGACTCGTTGACAGACCGTCGGGATAGATTTCCGTAGATTCTGCAGTTTGAGGCTCGAGGAACACATGATGAGAATCCCTGTCCGGAAATTTCACAACCTTATCTTCTATAGAGGGGCAATATCTTGGACCGATAGAGGTGATTTTTCCGCTATAAAGAGGTGACCTGTCAAGGTTTTTTCTTATAATATCGTGGACATTTTTATTTGTATGGGCGATATAGCATGGTCTGATAGGTCTATCAATCTTGTTGATTCTGAACGAAAACGGAACAGGCGGGTTATCACCCCAATCAGCCTCAAGTTTTGAAAAATCTATCGTTCTGGCATCAAGACGCGGGGTTGTGCCTGTTTTTAATCTGCCAACCGCAAAACCGATTTTTCTCAGGCTATCGGAAAGTTTTTGTGAGGGCATCTCCCAGGCTCTGCCGGCTGAATATTTATTCATTCCTATCCAGATGGTTCCTTTCATAAATGTTCCGGGAGTCAAAACAACAGCTTTTGTTTGATAAAAGTTTCCGATATTTGTCACTATTCCGCAAATATGACCATCCTCAACTATAAGCTCATCTGCCATCTCCTGCCTGGTAAGAAGATTTTCCTGATTCTCAATAATCTTTTTCATCCTGAGCCGATAAGCATCCATATCAGCCTGGGCTCTGCTTGACCAAACCGCAGGCCCCTTGCTTTTGTTCAGAATTTTAAACTGGAGTCCGGTTTGATCGATATTCTCAGCCATTTGACCACCGAGAATATCCAATTCTTTAACAAGATGACCTTTTGCAAGTCCTCCTATCGCAGGATTGCACGACATCTGAGCAATCTTATCAACGGATATTGTCAAAAGAAGCGTGTTGCAACCCATCTTTGCAGAAATCAGCGCCGCCTCGCAACCGGCATGTCCAGCTCCCACTACTATTACATCGAAGCTCCTTTTATATATGACCGCCGAAGGCTGTTCTACGTGGAACATCTATTTCCCGACGCAAAAGGTGCTGAAAACGGTTTCAAGCAGATCATCGTTTGATATCTTGCCTATAAACTCATCAAGATAAGAGATAACGGACAAAATATCCGCTCCTATGATCTCCTCGCCATATCCTTCTTTTATATGTTCTGTCATTTCATCCATCAAATTCAATGTCTCTGAAAGTTTATTTTTTTGCCTTACCGTGGTTATGATATCATAGCTGTCAAATTCTTTTTCTATCTCAAGCAGATTTGCCATCTCTTTTTTCAGCATGTCCATACCGCTGCCGTTTTTTGCCGATATTGTGACGATTTTT
>JALWSW010000179.1 GCA_027080125.1 Campylobacterales bacterium
TATTCTCATCAGCCATATCTACCAAAAACATCAAAATCCAGTTATGTCCGTCAGAAATTGCGCCCTGCTCTTCCATAAGCATTTTATAATTCAAAGCGGTCTCATATCTATGATGCCCATCGCCGATGATTATCGGATAATTCCTGAGAATATCAATAATCCGCTCGATTATAACACTGTTTTGCAAGCCATAGAATCTGTGCTCTGTTTTATCATCACTTTCAAACTCATCCAGCAGCACGGAATTTTTTGCAATATAATCAAAATCAACCTTTGCAGTCGAACTGCTTTTATATAGTCCCAAAACAGGACTGAAATTCGCACCGCAGGCTTTCATAAGATTCAGACGGTCTGCCTTTGGAGCTGAAAATGTTTTCTCATGAGGCATAATCACGCCTTTTTTAAACTCAGACAACTTAAACAAGGCAAGAATTCCGCGCATAGAGCGAACCGTTCCATTAATTTTATAAAACGATTGATAAGGATAAATAGAGCGTTTCTCATCATGAATGAGAATTCCCTTTTCAAGCCATTCATGGAAAAGCGTTGAGGCATTTTCGTATCTGTTTTCCCCTTCGGGAAGGATAAGTCTAACTACATTATAAGGATTTTTTGATTTAAGTTGGCTTTTCAAATCGCTGTTTATAGCATCATAGGGAGGCGCTACCAAATCTTTCAAATTTTTGCTGTATCTGATGGCTCTAAACGGTTTTACAATCATTTTTTATTATCACCCTCGGTTTTACCATATAGTTTGGTATTAATGTTTCATCGTTGAATTCATCCCACTGGTTGCCCGAGATTTCCAACACCCGGTTCCAGTCTGTATAATGCTCTTCTGCTCTCAGCAGATCAGCATCGATAATATCGTTTTCCTCAACGACAATTCTCCTGCCTGAATCAATCATATCCTTTATTTCAGAATATTCAACAATCCTTTGTTTTTCAACTGATTCCAGTTTTTTATTTTTCAAAACAAAGCCAGCCGTACAGAACAAGCTGCTGCTAAGCGGTATTGTCGGATAGTAAAGTGCGTTCTCTTCAAGACCAATCTTTGAGAGCATCAAAGGCAGAGAAGATATTCCCGCAATCGGCTTGGCGATTGCCAGCGCCTTGATAAGCGAAAGCCCGACTCGAAGAGCGGTAAGTTTTCCCGGACCGGTAGCTACAATAAAGCAGTCGATCTGACTGATCTTCAATTCCTCGTTTTTCAATACTTCAATAAAGTAATCCAAAAGATAAATAGAGAATTTGCCCGCAATCTCTTTTTTATAAGCTTTCCTTTGATTATTCTTTGCAATCATTAAAGAGACAAACCGGCTTGAAAAATCGGCAGCAAACAGTGTTTGATGATCTTTTATAAGTTGTTTTATATACATAATTTTTTATAACACTTCTAAATAAAAAGGAGAAGCGCCTCTTTGAGTATGCCTGCTGCAACTATATTGGATGCACCTGATATATCCAAGGCAGGAGCAAGCTCCACAATATCAAAACCAACAATATTCAATGATCGGCAGACGGTTAAGGCATTTACAAGATCGGTGTAATTTGCTCCCGCAGGTTCGGGAGTTCCGGTTCCGGGCAACACGGACGGGTCCAGAACATCAAGATCAACGGTTATATAAACAGCTCTTTTGCCGAGGATATCAACTATTTTTTCCATACCGGCAAGATCAAACGGATACAGCAGAGCTTCTCTTCCGGGCAATCCCCACTCCTCTTTCGTGCCTGAACGCTGGCCTATCTGATAAATATTTTCCATTCCGATAATCTCAGAGACCCTTCTCATAACGCTGGCATGACTTAATTTTATGCCAAGATAGCTTTCAGCCATGTCAAGATGAGCGTCAATATGTATAACCGCAATATCTTTGTATCGTTTTTGAATCTCCGAGATAATCGGCAAACTGATAAGATGCTCACCTCCAAGAGAAATAATCTTTTTGTTGTCTCTTATTATGGCATGAGCAATTTTTGATATGATTTCGAGTGATTCGTTCAGTGAAAACGGAAGCTCCATATCGCCTATATCGGAAAGTTTAAGATCGGTTAAATCGCGCTTTTGGGCAGGGCTGTATGTTTCAAGCAGATACGATGCATCTCTTATCATTTTTGGAGCAGATCCGGTGCCGTGTCTTCCGGTTACAGTCAGATCCATCGGAAATCCCACTATCACCGCTTTCGACTTTTCATAAGCGGAATCTGCAGCAATAAAGTGAGAATCAGACCTACTTAAATGTAGCATAAGGTCACGGCTGCAAAAACAGCCCCAAAATCTTTTTCGACTCTCATTTCTCTGGAAATTGACTCCACATGGTCAACTTTCCATCCTCTGCTTTTTATACCATCTGTTGCCATCTTGATAGCTTGTTTCTCAGCCATTTCTGCTGACTTATTTGAACTGCTGTATTCCATAATCAATCCCGGCAATCTTTTGTCAGTCGGAAATGCTACGGCAACAGCCGCAGAAATAGTTTCCCCTATATTAGCTGATATTTTACTGGCATAAGCAACCGGAACAAGAGAGCCGTATGAAATTTGATACGGTTCGATCTTTTTGGCACAAGGAGGCAATATACTGCTCATCCTGACCAAATTCAGATTTCCCAAACCAGAGTCAAGGAGCGCGCAATCGAATGCATTCAATTCCGATAAGCCTGAGCCTGAGCCTGAGACAATAAAGTACGCATTGGGAATACCGCTATTTTTAAGAATACTCATCTATGACAGCCACTTTAAATCGCGCATTTGGTAATATTCATATTGCTGAAATTACCGCGTCCAATTTCTCGTATATCGTATCTTTCCGGAAGCAAAACCTTTTCGATATACTCGTTTGCTTTTCTGGGATCTACGCTATCTCCGCACGTAAAGAAATCGATAGAGGCAAAATTATACTCAGGCCAGGTATGTATGGCAAAATGAGATTCAGCAATTATGATTATCCCGCTGACGCCGTACGGTTCAAACGTTCTGAAAGTCGATGAAACGATTGTAGCTCCCGCCTTACTTACCGCTATTTTAAGGTGCTTTTCCAGCATAACCGGATCATTTAAAAGCGAGCTGCCGCATCCGTAATAGTCAACTAAAAGATGCCTTCCTAAACTTTTCAATCACGTCTCCTCCTTTTATACAATTACAAACTTCAGTGATATAGCAGATAGACTAAAATTTGTCAACACCGCTATTTCCGATTAAATTTGTCCTTATATTAGTTTTAGCGCAGTCTATTCTTTTAGTAGCTCAATTTGCCAGAGCTGGTTACTTCTTGCCTTGAATGATCCTGCTGATGAGAGAAGATAATATGACCACATTCTGAAGAATCTTTGACCGTATCGATCTTTTATTTTGTCCCAATTTTTTACAAAATTATGGTGCCAGCTCATCAACGTCTTATAATAATGCGATCCGTAGTTTTTCCATCTTTCCATTATGAACAGATCTTCGATAGAACCTCCGATCTGTTTTATGGATGGAAGCATACCGTTGGGAAAAATATATTTCTGAATCCACGGACTTGTAGAGGTGACCGA
>JALWSW010000180.1 GCA_027080125.1 Campylobacterales bacterium
GATGATCTCTTTTCCGATAATCTTGCCGTTTATCAGAAACCTGCTTTTTTTGCCCGTAAATTCTCTTGTAAGAAAAAACTCATCGGTCAGATCGATACCCGAATCACTCAGACGTTTTGCTATTTCAGGAGAGTTAATCTTTGCCCTGATGCAGGCATTTTTGAGCCCGTCCTTGATTTTGATATCTCCGCCAAACAGAATTATTATTGCCGATACCAGAAGTGACTTACCCGAACCGCTTTGACCGGTAAAACAGGTGATAGCATCTGAGAAGGAGATTTGTGCATCTTTTATGGTCAGAAAATTTTTAATAGTGAGCTCGGCTATTATGCTCGTCTTATTTCCCATCCAAGTTTCTCTTTCAGTATCTCAAAATAGTTTCTGTTCTCAAATCCGATTGTTTTTACAATTTTATTAGAACGATTAACGCATAACAGATCTTTTCTATCTGCCACCAAACCTATATGTCCGTCAACTGCAACATGAAAATTGCTGCAATCTTTAACCTGTATCACCAGATTGGTTCTTGAGGGAAGCACAATAGGCCTGTTTGACAAGGTATGAGGCGCTACCGGGGTTATTATTGCCGCATCAAGATCCGGGGTTACTATCGGACCTCCGGCTGAAAGACTGTATGCGGTCGAACCGCTTGGAGTTGCTATTATCACTCCGTCGGCTCTAAAACCTGATACCGGAGAAAGTTTAGCCGTATCAAATTCGCCGTTGCAGCCATTTTCATCGGTTTTAGCTGAAATCTGGATATGGATAATGCCGCTTGAGGCGTGTCTTGAGATGACAACATCATTGAATACGTTCCATCTGTTTAAAACCATCTTTTCTCTGATTAAGGAAAGCTCGAAAAGCATTCTTTCCTGCAGGCTATAGCGACCTTTTATCGCATCGGTAAAAAACCGTTCCATCTTTGAAACCGGAATCTCGGTTAAAAAACCCATTCTTCCAAGATTGATGCCGATCATAGGAAGATTATACTCTGCGGCGCTTCTTGCTGATGTGATAAATGTGCCATCACCCCCCAAAACTATCAAGGCAGATATTTTACTGAAAAAATCATCCTGTTCTTCGGTTTCCAGGAGCTCGGCGCTACTGCCGTAAAGTAGCGGTTCTATTTCATAGCTCTTGAGAATTGCGATAAGTTTTTTTAAAACCGGTATAGCTTTTTCTGAGCCGCGGGCAATTATACCCGGTTTTTTAAAAAGAGGGTCTGCCCTCATAGCACCTTTTCATAGATTCTATAGCGCTTGTAAAGCTCGCTGCCCATCTTTTTTATTCCTCCGTTTATACGGCTGTTTGTCTCCAGGGTCCAACTCATTTCTCCGCCGGCAAAACCGTATCTTTTTGCAATCTTAAAGCTTTCAATATAAAGAATGAGATCCAACCCACGTCCTCTCCAGCCTTCTTTTATGCCCAGCACAGGCATTCTTACGCTTCTTATTTTCTTTATCGATCTTAGCAAAAACGGAATCTGCCAAAAATGAAGAACGCCGTTATATTGTTTCAAAACCTGATTAAAATCCGGCATAAATACCGAAAACGCAATCGGTTTGCCATCATTTTCTATAAAAATAACATAATCTTCTTCAACCATATTTTTCAGATCCTTGGTGCCGAAGAAAAACTGCTCTTTGGTCGGCGGAGTAAATCCCCAGTTGTCTTTCCACGCGTTACAATACAACTCCCATATATATTCAATATCTCGCATAAACTGCTTTTTGGAAAATTTTCTTATCGATAGCTTTTCTCTTTTGATAATCTTCTGCTCAAGTCTTTCAAGCCTTTCTGTCGGATGAATAAGCGTAAGATACCAAGCGAATAGATCCATTGCCTTTGAAAATCCCACAGATGTAAGCAGCTTATCATAATAGGGAAAATTATACGGCATCATAAAAACCGGCATCTGATAAAAACCCTCTATCAGCACCCCGCAGGTGTCGTTCATGGAAGGATTAACCGGACCGCGTATCGAATTCAGACCGTTTTCTTTTAAAAATTTTGATGCGGCACCTATCAAAGCCTCGGTCACCGAATTGTCATTGACAGATTCGAAAAACCCGAAGAAACCGGTTTTATCGTTATGATAACGATTATGTTCTCTGTTTATGATTGCCGCAACTCTTCCGGCGTCTTTGCCGTCTTTTCTTGCTATAAACAGTTTGCAGCTGTTTTCTTTCCAGAATGGATTTTTCGATGAGAGTAGTTTTTTTTCTTCCGATTTCAAAGGCGGCACCCAAAACGATTCTTTAGGATAAAGTTTATACGGAATATCTATAAACTCGTTTACCAGTGTTTTGTTATCAGCTTCAACAATTCTTATCATAAAGCTATTTTTCCGCCAATTTTTTGCTCAACCAAGAAATTTGCTCCTTTTTCTTCAACAAAAGTTCAGTCGATTATTCCAAGCTGCTTACCTACCGTTCCGAACTTTTCCAGAGCCTTTTCCAACTGCTCTTTGGTGTGAGTTGCCATCAGCGAGACTCTTATCAGTCCCGCATTGGGTGGAACCGCAGGAGGAAGAACCGGATTCACAAACAAACCTTCATCAAAAAGCGCCCTCCACATTTTTAATGTTTTCATCATATCTCCTGATAGCACCGGAATAATCGGGGTAACGCTTTTGCCTGTATCAAATCCTAAATTTTTGAGCCCATTCCTTATAAATGCTGTATTTTCCCATAGTTTTTCTATTCTTTCCGGTTCGTTTTTCATTATATCAAGAGCTTTTAAAACCGCAGCCGTGGCAGCAGGGGTAATACTTGCGGAGAAAATCAGCGAACGTGCGTGATGCTTTAGATAATCGATTACTTTTTTGTCAGATGCCAAAAATCCGCCAAGAGAAGCAAACGATTTACTGAAGGTTCCCATAATAATATCGGTCTGATCGGTGAGTCCGAAATAATCAGCCGTTCCGCTGCCGTTTTTTCCGATGACGCCAAAAGCATGAGCATCATCAACCATTATTCTGAATCCGTATTTTGACTTTAGTTCCACAAGTTTGGGAAGATCAACTATATCTCCTTCCATGCTGAAAACACCATCGACAACAACAAGTTTGCCCGAGTCATCATCTAATCGGGAAAGCACCGATTCAAGAGAAGTCATATCATTATGTCTGAAGCGCTTTACCTTGCCAAATCCGAGTCTTGTTCCATCAACTATGCTTGCATGATCGGATTTATCTATAATAACCACATCGTTTTTTTCAACCAAGGCAGATATTGCCAGATTTGCCTGAAATCCGGTGGAAAACAGTATTGCCGCCTCTTTTCCGGTAAACTCAGCCAGCTTTTCCTCAAGCTCTATATGCAGATCAAGCGTTCCGTTTAAAAAGCGAGAGCCCGCATTGCCGGTTCCGTATTTATTGATTGCTTCTATGGAAGCCTGCTTAACCCTTTTGTCTGTAGTTAATCCGAGGTATGAGTTTGAACCGAGCATCAAAAGTCTTTTCCCATCAATTGATACCTCGGTTCCCTGCTCTGTTTCAATCGGTTGGAAATATGGATAAAGTCTCTGTTTCCTGGCTTGCTCAGCATTCTGAAAGCTGTAACATTTTTCGAATATGTCCATTTGCTCCCCTTTTCTTCATTTTGGTATTGACCATACAAGGATAGTTTTGTAACCTTATAATGTCAAATGGTAAAAACCGTTTGTAACCGAACAGGAGGTAAAATGGCAAATTTTATGATTGCCACTATAGGCAAAGACAAACCGGGCATAATAGCCGGAATAAGCAAGGTAATTTACGAAAACGGATTGAATATAGAAGATGGAAATTCAACGATTTTAGCCGGTGAATTTTCCACAATCTTGGTTGTTTCCGGAAATATCTCGCAGGAGAAATTGGAGAAAGCGTTTGAAAAAGTTGCCGTTGAACTCGGTCTTTATGTTGCAATACATCAGATAGAAGGCTCAAGGGCAGTTAAAGAAAGAAAAGAACACGCGGTAATAACAACCTATTCGGCAGACAGGCCTGGCATTCTTTATAATGTAAGCACGCCTTTGGCAAAAAACGGAATAAATATCGTTGATCTTGACACCAGACTTGTCGGAAGCGAGGATAACCCGGTTTATATTGCAAGTTTTGAGGTTGAACTTCCGCAAAACTATTCCTTTGAAAAACTTGAGAAGCTGATAGAGAAAATTAAAACCGAGCATAATCTCAATATTTCTGCCAGATGGCTTAACGGAACAAAGCTTTAGATAAGCAAAATGATATACAAAATCGTTCTGTTTCCCGATCCCATACTGAAGAAGATATCGCAGTATGTTGAAAGGATTGATGAGAATATAAAAGAGTTTTGCGGTAATCTCATAGAAACAATGGAAAGCAAGCCGTATGGCGTTGGTATCTCGGCTCCTCAGGTGGGCAGGTTGTTGAGAATTATAGTTGTTGATGTATCAAAACATAAACGAGGCAGATGGAATAATCACGGGCGGCTTTTAATGATAAATCCGAAAATTACCCACAGAGAAGGCGAGCAGGTTGGAAGGGAAGGGTGCATGAGCGTGCCTGATTATTTTGGTATTGTAACGCGTGCAAGAAAAATAAGGGTAGAGTATACCGATATAGAAGGAGAATCCAGGGTAATAGAAACCAAGGGATATGAATCGGTTGCAATTCAGCACGAAATCGACCATCTGGACGGCTACCTTTTTCTTGACAGAATAACATCACTGAAAAGAGACCTGTACAGAAGAGATTCCAAATAAATTGTCTGTCTGTAAAACAGAGCCGGGATCAAACTTGGATTACGCAGCATATTTTTTGGCTCCCCGGGAGGGACTCGAACCCCCGACAAGGCGGTTAACAGCCGCCTGCTCTACCAACTGAGCTACCGAGGAACACTCAAACAACAGGTGCTAATATATACAAGAGTCTCTGATTGTCAAGCAGATAAATGAAATATTTTCGGAATTATCAGCGCTATTTCAGGAACAAAGATAAGCACAGTCAAAGCCAAAACAGCCGCGACAATAAAAAACAGCTCATATCTTGAGATATCCTCAACGCTGACCCGAGCAATCTTGGACGCCACAAAAAGATTTACTCCCAATGGCGGTGTAATCTGCCCTATTGCAAGATTGACCACCATTAAAATCCCGAACCAGATCGGATTGAATCCGAACTGACCCATTATCGGTATAAATATCGGCAAGAATATATAAAAAATCGATATAGCATCAAGAAACATTCCCGCAAACAGAAGCAATATATTTATCATGGCTATCATTTCCAGTTTCGAGTGAACCGAACTGATAAAAAAGCGGGTTATGGCATCCATTGTGCCTACCGTTGAGGCAGCCCAGGACATAATCCCTGCAAAAGCTACAATCACCATAATCATCGAACTGTTCAGAAGAGAATCTACAAGAATTTCATACAAAAGTTTCCATGTAAGATTCCTGTAAACAACTGTTCCGACAAAAAAACCATAGACAACGGCAACAACGGCGGATTCGGTGGGTGTAAAAATACCGGCATATATTCCGCCCAGTATGATAAATGGCGCCACAAGCGCCCAAATAGCTCCTTTGTGAGAACTTTTGTCCTTTACCTTTTCTATTTTCTCGGAAATTTTAAAGCGTTTTGACACAAAATAGGATGTTATGATAAGAAACAAGCCTACTACTATGCCCGGAATTATGCCTGCTGCAAAAAGTGCTGCTACCGAACTGTTTGTTATATCTGCATATATAATCAATGCTATACTTGGAGGAATGATAATTCCAAGCGAACCGGCAGCGGCAATCAGGGCAGCGGAAAACGGCTTCGGATACCCAGATTTTTTCATTCCGGGAACAAAAATTGATGAGAGTGCCGCTGTATCAGCAGGTCCTGACCCGGAAACCGCAGCCCAGAACATTCCTGCTATGACTGCAATTATTGAAAGTGAGCGATCTATATATTTTCCAAGAAGTGCCGCAAGAGCCACAATCTTCTCAGCCATACCGATTTTTTCCATAATTTTTCCGGCAAGAATAAAAAATGGGATGGCAAGCAACGGAAACTTGGCAATATCGGAATAAAAATTGGGTGAAAGCACACTTATTCCGAGATGCTTGGTGATGATTATGAAAATGCCACTTATGCCAAGAGAAACTGCTATCGGAATGCCTAATATGATAAGACCGAGAAACAGAACAAATATCATTTGTAACTGCGGATTGCCGACTGAATGATTCTGAAGAGAATAAGAAGAGTCAACAGCGGGATGAAGGCGATATAGATCCATTCAGGAATATTAAGCGAACTTGTTGTAATCTGAAGCGATATCTCATCGGATAATTGACCCAAACTTTCATAAAAAAGGGTGGCAAACAGAACAAAACTCAGAATAACGGCGATAAACTCCAATATTTTTCTCAATACCGGCGGAAACCGCTTTACCAAAAAAAGAACCCTGATATGCGCATCTCTCTTTATCCCGGCTGAAATCCCCAAAAGTGTAATTATCACAAAAGCGTTTGTTTCAAGCTCTTCGGTAAATGCCAAAGGATATTCTATCAGATATCTTGTAAGCACATTGGCAAAGGCAAGCAGCACCATCAAAAACAATATGACAGCACCGCTTGCCTCTTCAATATTTTCTAAGAGCCAGAATGCTCTATTTTTCCAGCCTTGCAATATCTTTATCTGCGCTCTTTACAATATTTTTTCCCACAATTTTTGTCCATTTTGCCATAACAGGTGCGGTTTTCTGTTTGAACAGTTTACGTTGGGATTCGGTCAATACAGTCACTTTCATCCCTTTTGATTTCAGAAAATCAAGCGCTTTGGTGCTTCCTTCCAGTCCGTCTCTTGCTCGTATCTTCTCCCAATCAAGCACCTCTCTTGCGGTTCTTCTCAAAATACGTCTGTCTTTTTTGCTGAAGCTCTGCCAGTCAGCCTTGTTGACACCCAATATCAGAGGATCGATTAGATAGTGCCATACCGTAATATACCGATGAAAATCATATACTTTGTATGGAATTATAACAACATTAATCGGATTTTCCTCGCCATCCACAACTCTCTGGCGAAATGCCGGAACCGCATCAGACCAGTTCATTGATGTTGGATTTGCGCCGAGAGCTCTGAATATATCTATAAAGATAGGGCTTCCTACGACCCTTATCTTTAAATCCTTTAAGTCACTCGGAACCCGTATAGGCCGTTTACTGTTTGTAAGTGCTCTGAACCCGTTTTCACCCCATCCTATTCCAACTACTCCTTTCCTGCTTAAAATTCTGAAAAGTTTTTTGCCGGTTCTTCCGCCGGTTACAGCATCAACTTCCTGATAGTTTTTGAAAAAGAATGGTAATGAAAAAAGATTCAGCGGTTTTATCACCGTTGACCAATTGATTGTTGAACCCAAAGCAAAATCGGCAACCCCGCGTCTTAAAAGCAAAAATTCATTGGTCTGTTTTCCCGCAAACAGCTGCCCGGCAAAATACGGTTTGATGTTTATTCTTCCATCAGTTCTTGCCCTGACCAGATTGGCAAATTTTGTCGCAGCCTCGCCCCACGGACCTTTTGGTCCTACGACAATGCTCATCTTATACTCAGATTTGTATGCAAAAGCCGGCATTACAAATAGCAGAGCAAACAGAGTAACAATCAAGCCCTTCAACACATTTTTCATACGCACCCCCTAAAAATATATCTTTACCCATTCTATAGTCTGGCTGAAAGGTGTCAAGCAAAGCTTAATACAACCATGAGGGTAAATTATGCTATCTTGCTTCTATAGCACAAGATTACTCAGGTTAGATCAATTACGTTTCCTGTCGCATACCAACTGAGCCAGATAAATAGCAGCATCATCAAAGAAATTGACACCGGAATAAACGCCCGCCATCTGAACCGCGTCTCCGGTATGTTGTGATTTAACAATGAAACACTCAGAAGCAGGCTCCAGATAAAGGTAACTCCAAGCAAAGTAGTTGCAATCGGCACCGTGATATTGAAAAATTCCAACGCATCATCTCCAAAGGCGATTAATGCCGTTGCAAACTCCATAGGCAAAAATGCATATCCAAGCTTTATTAGAGTGTCTTTAAACTTAATGTGGCCGATAGATGACACAATGGCGCATAAGACAAAATAGATTGTGGTTGAGACGGCCATAAGTGCAAAAAAGGTCACCGGATACGGCCAGCTTGCCAGTATCACGCCTTGTCTGGCTACTGCTATATACATCCCCATAAGCGAAGAAACAAATATTGCTTCGACCAGACGTGGCGATTTTGGCTCTACAAGTTCTGATCCGGGAAACCTGAGGCCGACTTTGAGCGCAGATTTTTCTACAGGGCAATTTTTGACGCACGCCCAACAATCCATACAGTGACTATTGGAGTCCATTGTGCTCGGATTGAGAAACGACGGGCATTTTGGAGCCAGTTTTGTTCCATGCAGACATGGTTTATCTTTGCATGTGGCGCAGATATTATGCTCGGCTCTTAAAGCCGTAGCGCTGAGTCTTGTAAGTCTTGCAAGCCAGCCTCCGATGGGGCAAACATATCGGCAGAATGCGCCCCTGCGGAATAATATTGTAACAAGAAGGGCAACAATCGTTATGATGATGAACATTACCGCACCGTAAAATGCAATAGACTGAACCGGAAAGATACGCGTAACAAAGGTTATGAGAACAAATGTTACAGGCAGTATAAGCTCGGCATGTTTATACGGTTTTACGGACTGTTTTGCAGATTTGAAAATCTTTTCCTGGACGGTTTTCACGATATCGGTTATAAATCCGAGCGGGCAGAGATTGCCGCACCAGAAGCGTCCCAGAAATATGCCCGAAAGCGTAAGAAGCGGAAGCCATACTATCCAAAGTACAAAATTGAAAAGGTTGTTGCCATCTGCGTGATTGACAAATTTTCCCAGTTTTATGGGGCCTTCGTTGTTAAACGGACCGATACTTATATGGAAAAGTGCAACGGCCAAAAGCAGAACAAAGATAAACAGCATCAGAATTCTTGTGGCATTGGTTACAAACGGCATTCTTATGATTTTGTAGAGCAGACGTTGGTTGTATTTGGAGCCTATGGGAAAAAACGGTTCCCCGTAAGGCATACTGTTTTTTAGCGTGGATTTATCAAACCAAAGGTAGAATATAAGTGAAAGATATGCAAAATAGAAAATAACCTGCAGAATTGTAGGCTTGGCGGTATATCCTATCAATGCGCCAAGTATGGTGCCTATGATGCCCTTATCGCTTGCAAGCCAGCTTGTATCCCATGCTGTTATAGTGCCAGGAAGCAAGCCCCCTGCCTGAAGCATAAATGTAGCTTTTCCAACAAGTCCCGCGGCAAATACCATTATGATTATGCTTGTATATCTAAAAAATTTGCTAACATTGAAGTTGTAGATTCCCCTGAACATGAGAAACGAAATCAGGGCTACAGCTATCAACCCCGAAGCTGAGCCGATAAGCGTGTCAATCGGTGAGGTTACCGCAAGGTTTCCAAGGAACAGAACCGTCTCGACTCCTTCTCTGAATACTATGGAAAAAGAAAGCGCCATTATCCCAATGATTTTTCCATTCGAAACGGATAGATCGATCTTTTTCTGAACTTCTCCCTTTATCATTCTTGAGTTTTTTGACATCCAGAACACCATATAAGTCAGAACCGCTGCGGCGGCAATACCAAAAAATCCTTCGAAAACGGACTCTGTTGTTCCGCTAAATTCACCCTCAAGCGCTTTGAGCACAAAAGCCAGTCCAAAGCTGGCGATAATTCCGCCAAAAGCGCCGGCAAAAAGATAGCGGCTCAAGTCTTTTTTGTTGATTTTTGCCAGATAGGTATAGATTATGCCGATAACCAACGCCGCTTCAAGCGCTTCCCTGAATGTTACGATAAAACTTGCAAACACCTAATATCCTCCATGCCGGTATATGTTTCCTTTTTTGTTTTTGGCAACAATGCCTGAGAAAAGTATCACCAACTCTTTATTCATCAAATATCTGTTCATATGTTCATATAATTGTGAAAAAAAAATTTGCTTTTGTCATCTGCTGTGAACCAATCTTTCTTCCACATGTTCAATGCCTTCCTTAAGCAATCTGTTTATGTGTTCGTCATTTAGCGAGTAATGAGAGGTTTTCCCTTCCTTGCGATACTTTACCAGATCCAGGTTGCGCAGAACCCTTAACTGATGAGAAACCACGGACGGACTCATTTGGACATGCTTGGCAATGTCACTGACACATAATTCCTCTTTCATAAGACAAAAGATTATTTTTGTTCGTGTCACATCGCCCAACACTCTGAATGTTGAAGCCAGTTTCATAAAGACCTCATCCGATTGCATCTATACTCCCTTAATTAAGTTAACATTTCACTCATATGCCGACTTTCCTATTACCATAAATTTTTCCGAGCGTTCTCATTGTATGAATATATGAACCTACATGAACTATAAGGACTAAATCTTATTTGTCAACCGTTTGGATAAAATTGTTGAATGAACCTTTGCTTTGTGATTGTTGCAAGTAAGTTGCTTACGCCTTGCAGTGCAATTGGGTGAGATTGACGCCCACCTTCGGAGCTCGCAGTGACTATTTTCCTCAGTCATTGCGGGCGAAAGCGAAACAATCTCAATTTTCCTTCTTACTTTTTGATTGACCAAAAAGTAAGCAAAAAGTCACCGCTGTGGGAAATTTACTAAAAACCGGCTCATAAAGCTAAAAAGAGATAACTCGCAGTCTTTGCTCTTTTTGATAGCGATTTATAAATTATCAAGATATTATAAATCAAAGATCAATCTTTTTTTCATTTCACTCAAACAATCTCTTTTCTATCCGCTTGATGAGCCGGTTTTATTAACGCAAATTTCCCAATGCGGAAGAAGATAAGACTGTTAAACAAAGCCCCGCAGTGACGAATAGGAGCTTATTAATAGCCTCATAACAAATTCAATCTCATATTAAACCGCGCAGCATGAAAGCTTGTTTATATCCTTGGAAAATCCTATTGCTGCAAGTTTTATGCCTTCTGAGAGCGTCAGATACGGATGAAACATATTTTTTATCTGCTCTACCGTTATGCCGTATTTTATTGCAAGGGATATCTCCATCAAGAGTTCCGAACCCTCAGCAGCGAGAATGCGCGCTCCGATAAGTTTATCTGTTTTTCTGTCTCTTATCAGTTTGATAAAGCCTTTTGTGTTTCTTGCAGCAAGCGCACGGGGAACAGCTTCAAGCGGAAGAGACGATACCTCATAATCGATACCGGCCGCAGCCGCCTGATTCTCATCCATGCCGACTCCCGCTACTTGCGGGTCGGTAAAGATCACCCACGGCAACACCGAATAATCTTTTTTTTGATTCTTTTTGCTGAAGGCATTCCTAACAGCCAATGAAGCGGAGTAGGCGGCAGTGTAAACAAACAGATACTCTCCGCTAACATCCCCGGCAGCATAAATATTTGGTACAGAGGTGCGTTGATACTCATCTGTTTTGATAAAACCGTTGCCGTGAGTTTCAATTTTGAGTTCTTCGCTCCAAAGCCCTTCGGTGTTGCCTTTGCGACCTGTTGCAACCAATAGATGCGTGCCCTCTACCGTTTCGGTTTTGCCCTCTATAATTGTCTTTACAAAAACCTTGTTTCCGTTTTTTGCAATTGAATGAATTTTTACCCCTGTTTTTATCGTTATTCCTTCCTCTGTCAAATAATCGGAAAGATTTTCTGTTATATCAGGGGTTTCTGTCGGCAGAATTCGCGATGATCTTTGAAGAATCGTCACTTCTGATCCAAGCCGTCTGAATAGTTGGGCGTTTTCCAGCGCTATGTACCTTCCGCCTATAACAATCAGATGTTCCGGAAGTTTTTCAAGTTCATAAAGCGTGTCGTTGGTGTAATAGCCTGATTGTTCGAGTCCGGCAATATCAGGAACAAAGGTTGACGAACCGGTTGCAATCAGAATTATTTCGGCTGTATATCTCTGAGAATTTACCGAAACTTCATTTTTTCCTGTCAGCTTTGCGTGTCCTTTTATTACGGTTATGTTTGGATCATCCGAAATAACATCAATATATTTTTTCTGCCGCAGATTCTCAACCAGTTCTCTTTTCTGATTTATTATCTCTTTAAAGTCAATTGTACTTTTGCCCTGTTTTATACCGGCAAAATTTGAATGATTGGAATGATAGAATGCCTCTGCAGTTCTTATCAATGTTTTGGAAGGCACGCATCCCACGTTTACGCAAGTTCCGCCGATTGGCAAAGCATCGTTTATCATCAGGATTTTTTTGCCGAGCCCGCTTGCCTCTATTGCGGCGGCAAATGCAGCCGATCCGCCTCCGGTGATAACAAGATCGAATCGGTTTGTATCACGGTTTTCATATAATATTTGCCCTGAAACCTTGTAACCTGCCTCTGAAACGGCATTTTTTATTTCTTCAGGCAGAATCTGTTTTTCGGCTGTCAGCTTCGTATTGCCGCTTTTCCAGTTATCAATTGAGATTCCCGTTACGCCCTCTATCTTTTTTAGTTTACCGGTTACATTATCTATGCATCCCTCGCAATGCATTCCTTCGATCTTGAATTTTACTGTTTTAGTCATTTTGTCCTCCTTTTGTTATTGCGCAGCTCTGATGAGCGGTGAGCGCTTTTGAATTTTGATACAAGGCAAAAATCAGCAATACGGCTGCAGCTATGAACAGCCAGAATTCATGCAGAGCGATAAAGGCTTGAACTGCATTGCCGGTTGATGCTGATAACAGCGGTATGAATCCGCCTAAGAAGCTAAAGACAACAGGCAATATAGGAGTGCAGCATAGAAACGGCGTTATCACTGAGGCTAAAAATCCTCCGGCGGTCGCGGTTTTGCCACCCTTGTTGTGATAGCTGAAAATCGTAAATGAGACGTTGATTGAAAGTAAAACGGCAAACAGAATCGAAAAGATTATGAGCACAGGGTTTAGAAATCTCAAAGACACAAGACCGATTCGTCCTCCGGTATAGGTAGCAGGCAAGCTGAACAGATAGAGCGCAAGAAAAATCAACATGGAGATAATACCTAAAATTCTGTATCTTTTTTTCGAAAAGACTATAATAAATGCCTGATAAATCATAGACATCAATTATTTCGAAAGGTTTTTACCTGCTGCAAAATTGATAATTTTATCAATAGTTGCCGCAGGAGCATCATTTATATTCCTGATGATTCCTTTTTCATCAATCAAAAAATAGATATCTGGGTATCTCTTTGGGTTATATATACGGGCAAGTTCAGCCGATGCGTTGCCAAAGAACCAGTTTGGAGATTTAGCCACTGATTTTCCATATTTACCGACAAATTCCCGTATTGTCGGACCTTGATATCCGCCGTTTTTGTAATTTTCAAGTGCAATGATGATTAACCTCGATTTCTTCAATTGCTGTTGCTTATCAGATAACGCGTTTAAACCGACCTGGCAGCTTGGACACCAGGTAGAAAACAACCAAAGCATAATCTTGCGGCCTCTAAACTGACTCAAGTTGTATGTTTTAGCACCGACTTTAAACGGAGCATCCGGCGCTGAGATG
>JALWSW010000181.1 GCA_027080125.1 Campylobacterales bacterium
CCCATATAAAAACATCATCACCACGCTAAAGACCAATGCCGCTGAAATGGGGATTCGTTCCCTTGATAAAGCTACAACAATACGGTTTGCTCCTCTTATCGATGCTTATATAGGCGGAGATATAACAGCCGACCTTGTTGCGCTCTCTGAAAAAAGGAATTTTCTGCTTCTTGATATAGGAACAAACTGTGAGGTGGTCTTAAATAAAGATGGTGAACTCTGGGCAACATCAGCTCCAAGCGGACCTGCATTTGAAGGCGGAAATATAGAATGCGGAATGACTGCCACAAGAGGAGCAATCACAGGAATAGAACTGAGCGAAGAAGATGACATAAAGGTTGACACGATAGAAAATGCACCCACAATAGGTATTGCAGGTTCAGGGGTCATATCGACAGTAAGTCAGCTTATCAAATGGAATATAATAGATAAATACGGAAGATTTCTCGAGCCATATGAGATCGATTCTGAACTGAATCCCAAGATTATCAAGCGAATAAGAAAGAACAACAAAGATATTAAATCACTTTTCCTGGATTATGAGCATTCAGTTTATTTAAGTCAATCCGATATAGAACAGTTTATTTTTGCAAAGGCGGCTCTGGCAAGTGCTATCGATGTGCTGTTTGAATGCTCCAAAGCAAGCTGGCCTGAATTATCAGTTATAGTTGCGGGAGGTTTCGGATATTATATTTCAGAAGAAGACTTAATCAGAACCGGCATAATATCCGAATCGGCAAAAAGCATAAGTATCGTAGGCAATGCAGCATTAACCGGAGCCGTAAAGATGCTTTTATCAAAAAAGGTTTTCAACCGCGCCTTTCAAATAGCTGGAAAGATAAAATGTATCAATCTGTCAAACCACAAAAACTATCAGGAAATATTCTTAAACAGGAACAAATTATAATAGAATCATCTTTGCGCAATCAGTTTTTCAAAATGAGTCCTAACCAGCTTCTGTATCTCATTTACCCTTTTCTCCTCAAGTCTTTTGTATCTTCCCTGAATTTTGAAATATTCCTTTACCGGTATAAGCTCATCGGGAATATATGTAAGATGCGTCTTTCCGTCCCATTCAAGAAGAGGAAAGATTCCCGTTTCAACCGCAAGTCTTAAGGACTTGATTGAATCAGATTCAGCCATCTTCCAGCCGGGGGGGCAAGCCGAAAGTAGATGAATAAATCGTGAACCCCTGATTGACGCGGCTTTTTTAAATTTATTGTAAAAATCATCCGGATAAGCAATCGTTGCGGTCGCCGCATAAGCGGGAGAATGAGCCACAACAATTGAGAAAAGGTCTTTTTTCCAGTTCTCTATCGGTTTTCCGCGTGGAGTTGTGGTTGTCCAGGCGCCTGCCGGAGTTGCAGAGCTTCTTTGTATTCCGGTATTCATATACGCTTCGTTGTCATAGCATACATAGATAATGTTATCGCCTCTTTCAAGCGAGCCGGAAAGCGCCTGCAGCCCTATATCGAATGTTCCTCCGTCTCCAGCCCAAGCCATAACGGTTGTATCAGATTTTCCCAACATATCAAGTGCAGCTCTTACACCGCTGGCGCTGCTTGCAGCCGTTTCAAACGGTGTGTGAAGAATAGGTGCTGATAATGCCGTAGTAGGATATGTTCCCGAGATTATCGACCAGCAACATGCAGGTATTACTGCTATTGTATCTGAGCCTAGCGCTTTAAGGGCATGTCTCATCGATAAACTTGCTGCACATCCGGGACATGCGAGATGCCCTGAATTCAATTTTTCCTGTCTTTTCAGTTCGCTAAATTTCATTGCTTAACTCCTTGAAGTAAGCCATACGGTTTTTTTGGTGTCATTTTCGGCTGATAGAAGATTAATTAATGTTTCAGGATATACCTCTTTGCCACCCAGACTGATAATAGCATCAACAATTTCGTTATTCATAGGGAAAAGGGCACTCTTCAGCTCGCAAGTTAAAGTTCCGCCGTTTCCGTAGGAGACTGCTCTGTTGAGAACCCATATCTTTTTGTCCCGCAAAATTTCAACTATCAATCGTTTCGGAAGCGGTCTTAAAAATCTCATATTAACAAGTCCGATTTTTGTTCCTTTTTTCCTCAATTTATCGACCGCAACCTTAGCCGTTCCGCATAGGGCTCCGGTAGCAAGAAAGACCTGGCTTGCATCATCGGTTTTGTAGCATTCTATCGGTTTATAATCGGTTCCTATGATGCTATTAAATTCGTTCAAAACAGCCTCTATTTTCTCCCAGCCGAGCATATCGTCATTTAACGATTTTTTCATCTTATAGAAACTCTCAGCCATAGCCGCATTACCAAAACTTTGAGGGTTATCGGTATCAAGAAAATATTTCGGTTCATATTCGGGCAAAAATCGATCAATATCTGATTGTTCTCTTAATATCAGCGGCTCAAGCGTATGAGATAGGATAAAACCGTCTATTGCAACCATTACCGGAAGATTCAAGATTTCGGAAATTTTGTATGCTATAGGAACAAAATCTTCTGCTTCCTGAGCATTGGTGCAATAAATCTGAAGCCATCCGGTATCTCTTTGTGCAAACGAATCGGATTGATCTGTCCAGATATTCCACGGATAACCGATAGCTCTGTTGGCATTAACAAGAACCATCGGCAGCCTGGCACCGCTGAACCAGTGAAGCATCTCATGCATCAAAAGCAATCCCTGGCTTGCGGTTGCGGTAAATGCCCTGGCTCCTGCAGCAACTGCACCGTAACAACTGCTTATGGCGGATAATTCGGATTCCACTTTTATAAATTTTGCATCAATCTCTCCGTTCTCGGTCATCTCCGCCAAGGTTTCTATGATATGAGTCTGAGGAGTAATCGGGTAGGCGCTTATTACTTTTGGTCTGGAAAGTTTTACTCCGTAAGCTATCGCCTCACTTCCCAAGAGCATCTCTTTTTTCATGGTTCCTCCTTCATGGCTATAACGCCTCGCGGACATTCGCTGCTGCAGATACCGCATCCTTTGCAATAATCAAGATCTATAAAAATCTCCCCAGATGTGGTTTTGATTGCAACATCAGGACAGAAAAACCAGCAAGTCTGACAAAAATCGCAGCTTCCGCAATGAAAACAGCGTCCTGCTTCCTCAATTGCCTGAGAAAATTCATACGAACCGATAATCTCATCAAAATTATCAGCCCTTTTGCCTACCGGTAAAACCGGCCATTTCACACGTTTTTTCTTTTTAAAATAAAAGCTGTTTATATTATCAAAGCCGATAATTTTCTCTCCGGTTGTTTTGCCTGCCCTGAAATTATCCGGTTTTTGCTTTTTCAGTTTGCCTGTTTTCAGATATTCTCTTATAAGAAAACTTGCCGCTTTGCCTGATGCAACAGCGGCTGTAACCGAACCCGGACCGGTTTCATAATCTCCGCCTGTAAAAAGATTCGGCAATTCTTTTGCTCTGTAGGTAGCCTCTTGCCCTATTGCATACACAAGCAGATCCGTCTGAATAAATCCTGCGGGCGCTTTATCGATTACTACGCGTCTGCCCTCAAT
>JALWSW010000182.1 GCA_027080125.1 Campylobacterales bacterium
GAGCGGGAAAGCAACATTATTAAATACAGAAAGCGAATCAAAAAGTGCACCGCCCTGGAACAGAAATCCAATCTTTTTTCTGACCTTTATCAGCTCCGAACCTTTCAGATCAAAAATAGTTTTGCCATCGATGATTACCTTTCCGCTATCAGGTTTTATAAGCCCTACAATAGTTTTGAGCAGAACCGATTTGCCACTCCCGGAAAGTCCGGTTATTATGGTTATCTTCCCCCTTCTTACACGCAGGTTCAATCCGTTCAGGATTATCTTTCTTTCAATTTTTTTGTATAGATTGACAATTTCTATCATTTCAATACATAAGTGCGGTAAGAAAATAATCTGAAACCAAAACAATAACGCTTGCAAGCACTACAGCCGAGGTTGTTGAACGTCCCACACCCTGAGTACCTCCTGTTGTTACAAGTCCGTAATAACACCCTATTATTGTTATAAGTACTCCGAAAACCGCAGCTTTTACCAGTCCATACGATATGTCCGAGGCATCTATAAACAATCTTATATTCTCAAAATAACCTCCCTCGCTTACCCCAAGCGAATATACACTGATTAAATAAGATCCTACATTGCCTGCTAGGTTTGATAAAATGGTAAGAAGAGGAAGCATCGTAAACCCGGCAACAAGTCGCGGGGAGGCAAGATAACCAATCGGATTTATTCCCATAACACTCAGTGCGTCTATCTGCTCGGTAACCTTCATCGAGCCGATTTCTGCGCTCATAGCAGAAACCGACCTTGCTACAACCATTAATGCGGTAAAAACCGGAGCAATTTCTCTTCCAAAAGAGATTGCCACTGTATATCCAATCATTGAGGTAGCGCCGAATTTGCTAAATCCGTGATATGTTTCCAATGCCTCAACCATACCGGTAAAAAACGAAGTAAGAATAACTATCCCTGTTGATGTGGCGCCTATCTTGTAAAACTCCTCTATTATCCTTGATATTCTCAAGGGTCGTCGAAAAATCCATAAAAATGAGGAGAAGAGTAACTGAGCAATGGAACCTGTAGAGATAACCAGATCGATAAAATATCTTCCGATATAAGCAAAAAAACTCATATGTAAATACGCTCCAACCTGTTTCCCATTCCGGTCATTATCTCATAAGGTATTGTTCCGGCAAGTTTTGCCAATTCCCACACGCTTACAGATTTATCACCATCTTTGCCTATTATGGTCACCCTATCATAAGGTTTTGCATCTATCCCGTTTATATTTACGGCAATTGCATCCATTGACACAACTCCAACAATAAATGCGAGATGCCGGTTAATTATAACACTGGCTTTGTTTGACAAAGAGCGCATTATGCCATCCTCATATCCTACAGGAACAATCGCAACGGTTGTATCTGAAGGAGCGCTCCATCTGCCGTTATACCCGACTGTTTCACCTTGCTTAACATTTTTAATAAGCAATATCTGAGATGAAATCTCAAAGGCAGGTTCAAGCTCTGAGGGCAGATCAAAAGGGTCCACGCCATAAAGCGCAAGCCCAACCCTGATATCAGTGCCATATTTAGATCTGAATTTTTCCATTGTTGAGCTGCTTGATAAAATATGCACCATTTGAGGATTAATACCGTTTTCTCTGAGCTTCTCAACCGCTTTGTCGAACCTGTCTATTTGAAAAGATGCACCGTTTTTATCAAAGATATGCGAGTAAACCCCTACGATTGTGACATTGTTTATCTTTTTATAAAGTCCTATAAACCTGTCAAGCTCATCGGTTCTTATGCCCCATCGATTCATTCCGGTATCAATTTTCAGATGAACCTCTGCAATTTTGCCGGCGTTTGAAGAAAATTCCGAAATCTCCATCAGGTTCTCCACGCTGTGAACTGTTGGAGTTATCCTGTTTTCAATCGCTTCATTCAATCTGTCCGGTAAAATGGGCAAAAGAACGATAATCGGTTTTCTTATACCAGCATTTCTAAGCTCTAATGCTTCATCAATCGTTGCAACCGCAAAAGCCGAGAGCTTTCCTTCATTTTCTATGGCCCTTGAGACTCCGACCGAGCCAAGTCCGTATGCATTTGCTTTTACCACAGCGATTACCCCGCAATCATCGGCAATTTTTGATAAAAACCTCAGATTATGACGTAATTTTTCTCTATATACACAAATCGTTGCCTGCATCTTTCTTATACTAAACAGATATCATCGAATGTCAATTTTATCAATACTTACCAACCCTATTTCGCCTCAAGCCTGATGCTCTGTTTTTCAGAGAATTACCTATATAGTAATACTCTTTATACAAGATGTTTCTGCTTTCAAAATTTTTATATCCGGGCGCAATGTATCGCGGCAACACCACCCAAAATCCGCTCATAATCAACCCTCGAGAATCCGATATTTTTCAGAATATCCGAAAGCACGCCGACATCCGGAAACTTTATTACCGTTTGCGGAAGGTAGTTATACGCAAACTTATGATTTGATATTTTATTGCCGATAAACGGAAGAATTTTCAGAAAATAAAACTCAAAGATTGCTCTCCACAGTCTATTATTGATATGACTGAACTCAAGTATCAAAAGAACACCGTTTTTTTTAAGAACCCTTTTCATCTCTTTTAATGCCTGCTCACGCTTGGGTATATTTCTTAATCCAAATGCGATTGTTATGGCATCAAAACTGCTGTTTGCAAACGGAAGATACTCTGCCTGAGCATTTATCAGATGAATGTTGTTGTTTCCGGTTTTTTTCTTTGCTATTTTAAGCATTGATAAAGAGAGATCCGCACCAACAATCAACGCATTAAAGTTCTTGGAAATCTCAAGCGCAACATCAGCGGTGCCTGTTGCCAAGTCAAGAATCTTTTTCGATGTTGCGGGAATCTTATCTATTAAACGTCTTCTCCATAAGCGGTCAATACCGAAACTGAGCAGATGATTCAGTCTATCATAGCTGGATGAAATTTCCGAAAACATATTTTCAATAGCTTTATTTTCTTCAGATAAACTTCTCATAGCTTTTTATAGTATCTTTTTGTTTTTATATTGCAAGAAAACCTTAATTTTCTTTTTTGTCAAACAGATATGCGAACATAGGAACATATATTAATGTCAGCAGTGTTCCCACGATTAAACCGCCCACAGCAACATCAGCAAGAGGAGAAAGCCTCTCAAGTCCAACCGCTCTTTCCAATGCAATCGGAATCATGCCCGCTATCGTGCCAAAAGCAGTCATCATCACCGGTCTGAATCTTACCCTCACGCTTTCTACCGCACTTTCAAAAGGTGCTTCGTTTTCCCTGTATTTTTGATAAAAATCAATAAGCAAAACAGCGTTTTTTATGATTATGCCGAATAAAAGCAAAATACCCATCATACTTGGCATACAGCTTGGTTTGTTGAAAATCAGCATAGCCCAGGCTGCACCAATTATAGATAGAGGCAAAACAACAATCATTATGAGCGCAAGTTTTACCGATCTATAAACGGCAATCAAGGTCATCGTCAACACCACAACGCCTATCAAAATAGCTTTTATCATTCTCTTTAAGCTATCTAATAGCTGTTTTACGCTACCCTGATGCTCTATCTGATATCCGCTTGTATCAATATGCTTTAATATTTTGTCGCTGTCGGAGCTTATCATAGAGATCGGCTTTTTATTTCTATAGCCATTTACATCTACACTGTATAGCAAGCCGTCGCGTTCTATTTTTGCGGCGGTAAAATGCCTTTTGAAGGCAGCCACCTCGCTCAGTGGTATATAGTTTCCAAAGGCTGTTTTAATTGGCAAAAGTTTTATACTTTCAAGATTTTTGTTGAATTTTCCTTTTAGATAAATTCTGACAAACTGGGTATTCATTGATGCAAAGTTGCCGTTTAACGAAGCAACTCTTCCGTTTATCGGAATCTGCATTGCTATTTGATACGGCGTTAACCCGTAGCTTAAAGCCTTGTTTATATCGATATCCGTCTCAATTTCGCTGAAATCATTGTCCCAGCTTATATCAACTGATGTCAGTCCTTTCAGATTGCCCAAAGCTTTGGCTATTTTATGAGCCTCTTTGGGCAACATATTGTATGTCGGGCTTTTAACACGTATATCCAATGGTGCTTTAATCGTTGATACCGGTGTTGCGCCGAAATCATAAACATCCACGTTTTTGATACCGCTTATTGTATTGAGTTTGTCTCTGAATATGCCCTCTATCTGCCAAATGCTGAGCTTTCTGTGAAAGCGATCCGTGCAGTTTATGGTTATAGTGGCCTCACTCGGAAGATTGCCGCTGCCAAGAGAAAGTACGCCTGCCTCAGAACCAAATGCAACCGAGCTCATTTTGACGTAAGGTTGCTTATGAGCCCATATCAAGAAAGGTTTGAGTCTTTTTTCTGCGGAATTTACCGTATCATTGGAGCTGAACTCAACATGTGCTTTGATGATACCGGTATCCATGGGAGGCATCACGTCTTTTCCTATCACCGGCAGCACACCTTTTACGCTAAAGACAAATATCAGCATGACCCCTGCAATAAGAATCGTTCTTCCTAAAAATCTGTTTTTGCCGTTGGAAAATTTCAATATGCTTATGTAGGGATTCACAAGCCTTCCAATTGTTTTTTGATAAAACAACTCAAACCATTTTTCGATTTTTGTCTTTTTCGTGCCGTTTTTATACAGATATATTGATAACTTAGGTATAAATGTTATAGACAAAAAATAAGACGCAACAAGAGCGATAATCAGTGTCGAAATGAGCGGTCTGAAAATCTTTTGCGGAAAATCACCCACAAACATCATAGGAAACAGAATTGTAATTGTTGACAAAGTGCCTGCGAAAACGGGTCCGATAACCTCTTTGGTGCCTTTTCTGATTGCAACATCCAGTTCTTCTTTCATGTCTATCAGATGTCTTTCTATGTTTTCAAGAACAACAACCGCATCGTCGGTAAGCATGCCGAGCGCAAGAATAATTGCCGTATATACTACAATATTCAGCTCGCCGCCAAAGAGCCAAATAATGGCAATTGTCGAAAAAAACACCATCGGTATGGATAATCCCGCAGCGATAATGGCTCTGAAATTACCGAGAAAGACAAGCAAAACAATCAATGTATAAATTATGGCATCGCGCAGAGCCTCAAGCATATTCGTATTGGAGGTTTCAATCAGGTCTCTTTGAGTATCGGCTATTTCAAAGCGTATATTGGGGTATTTTCTTCTTAGATATTTCATGGCTTTTCTTGCCGCATTGCTGGTTGCCAAAACACTGCCTCCGGGAGCTCTTTGAACAGCCAAGGCTATCGCTTCTTTTCCGTTACCGATATATCCGCTGAATCGTTTTTGATGAGACCATGAAACATCTGCTATGCTGGCTAAAGGCACATTAGGCGCTATCTTTATCTGTTTTATTCTTTCAATCTCATCTTTCTCGCCATAGTATGCCAGGGTCAAAAAATTATTTTTACTTTTCATAAAGCCTATAGGAATATCTTTGTTTATCGCCCTGATAGCATCTATCACTTTATCTGTCGAAAGGTTGTATCTGGCGATTTTATACGGGTCTATTTCGATATTTATAGCACTCTGATATCCTCCGAAAACCTCTACATTGCCCACTTCCTTTTTGCTTAACAGATACGGTTTTATGAAACTATCAGCAATTTTTCTTATATCGGTTACGTCTATTGATCCATTTTTTGGGCTCAGTGCTATTACATCGGCTGGAAGGGTAAAACTGCCCACCGTATAGATTGCCGGGTTTGCCGTCGGAGGAAGCTTTGCCTTTGCTATTGACAATGCATTTTCAACGTCAACCGCAGCGTTTTCCAGTCCCTTTTTATATTCGAATTCCGCCTTTACAATAGAAAAGTTAGCCACATTCACGCTACTTATATCTCTTATGAGACTAAGTCTTGAGAGCTCCTGTTCTATCGGTTTTGAAACGGTGCTTGCCGCAACCTCGGCTGTAGCACCCGGAATCTGCGTTATAACTACAACTTGCGGTCTGTCGGTATCAGGAAACAGGTTTTTCGGAAGCTCAACCAACCCGACAACTCCAAGCACAAAAAGAAGCGCAATAATGCTGAAAAGCGTGTAAGGTCTTTTGTAAAAATATTCAAACATCTAATTTGCCCTTTTTATTGCCGTTCCGCCAAAAAGTTTGAGAAGGATATCCGGTTTTGCAACTATTATTCTTTTGCCTACGATATTCTTGTTTAGCAGAGCAACGCCCTCCTCTCCCGAGCTAACTATTTTTACCGTTTCAGGCTTTGCAAATTTCCTGCCCGCAATCAAAACATAGCTCCTGCCGTTTTTTTGCAAAACCGCATCAACAGGCAGCTTTATTGCTTTGCCTTTAAAAACAACCACTTTTATTTCGACCCTTGAATCCGTGTTAAGGTCTGTTGAAACATCGGATTTATATTCGTTCAAACCGTTGAAGGTGCCTTTAAGCGGATAAACCTTGTAAAATCTTTTTTTAAAGATAATTCCGGCAGGCTTGATATTTTCCGGTAACCGCATCAACAGATATTTTTCACCCGTTGTGGCTATATCATATATTGTTTTTCCGGGCATTGCCACATCACCAACATTGAGAAACTTCTTGCTTATAATGCCCTCAACAGGCGATTTTATAACGGTATATTCCAGCAAATCGTTCAGCTCTTTGATAAGATTTTTTTCACTCTCAATATTGGATTTAATATATGCGATGTTTGATTTTATATCTGAAATATTGTCTTCTTCTTTTTGAAACTGCTCAATCGAAGCACCTTTAACCGCCATTAGTTCTTTTGTTCTTTTATGCGTTTTTATCATATTCCCAAGAGTCAATTTCGCCGAGTTCAGTTTGGAATAAAGAGACCTCAGAGATGATTTTACGGACGCAAGTTTCGATTTCGTGCTGCTTGAATCAAGTCTTGCTATGATTTCTCCTTTGGAAACATTGCTTCCTACCGGTTTGAGCGCAAGAACTCTTGCGGCTATTTTGGTTGATACGCTCACATCCGTATCGCTTTTCACAATACCCAGAGCCGTAAGAGTTAGCGAAAAATTACTCATTTCTGGTTTTATTGTGCTGATAATCACCGGATACTGTTTTGGCGGTTTGAGTTCGGCAAGCGCCCTTTTTCTTTTTGCTATCAACGCAATACCGCCCAAAATCAGCAAAATAGAAACGGCAATAATTATAGCCTTTTTCATTTCACAATCTCCTCTAAATTATTTCCGTAAATAACTGCAAGTTCGGATAAAATCTCCCATCTTTTTGCCCTAAGATCAAACAAACCGGCTGAGGCATTTAAAAGTGAATCCTCATAACGCAGATATTCTTCCTCTGTCATCCTTTGTGTCTGAAAAGCAACCTTGGCGTATTTCAAAAGCTGCCGCTGATATCTGACCTCTTTTTCTCCAATACGGATTGAATTGTCTATTATGTTAATATCGGTGTTAAGCTCATCGGAGGTTGCCTTCAGCTCTGTCTCAAGCTGCTCAAGCTGCAATCTGTTTTTCAAATAGTCAACCCGAGCGCTTGCTATATCCGAATAGATAGTTTTGTCAAAAATCGGGATTTGCAGAAATATTCCGATGCTCGAATAGTTTTTTACAACATCCTCGTTATTATTGTAAGCCTTGCCGAATCTTCTAAAGCCTGAAGCCTTGGCATACAAGGAAGGGTAAAGTCTATGCTCTTGCGCCTTCAAGCCTTCTTTTTTTGATTCAATTATATCTTCAAGCGGCTTAATACTGTAAAAGTTTGCCTGTTTGATTTTTTTTGTTTGCCTCATCTCTATCGAATGATTTAGTTTCACAGAGGTCAAATCCTCGATGCTTGATAAAATTCTTTTTTTATCCGTTTCTATGCTCATAAGTGCAATGTCAATCTGATTTATACTACTTTCAATTTTAATCTTCTCAATTTCAGGCAATCTACCGTTTTTTACACCTATATTTACGCGTGCCAGCGTGGCTTCGAGCGATTTTTTTCTTGAAACCATTGCCCTATGCAGATTTTCGAGATACCCGAGTCTGGCATTGAGCGAAACCAGCAAAGCCTGATTTTTCAAAAGATTCAACTCTGCCTTTTCCCAAGCGCTTTTATACAACAACTCAGCCTTTTTTGTCAGATTAAACAGTGACCATACAAATATCGGCATATCCGCCTGAACGCCTATCTGTTTGATATTTCGGCTAAACGGTAAGGCACCCCCTACCTTTGTTATCTCTGCGCTCTCGGTGGGAGTAACAGGTCTCAGACTTGTGGGGCTATTGAAATGCTCATAACCTGCCAAACCATAAATCTTTGGATAAAAACCTGCCAAAGCCTTTTTTTTCGCAATTTCAGCCTCTTTGGAAATCAGTTTGTCAATTTTTGTCAAAGGCTGTTTTTTAAGAGCATCGAACAGATCGCTCATCTTCATTGCGTATGAATTTAACGCAACAAAACCTACCGTTAAAAATATAATCAATTGTTTAATCATAAAAAATAGATATATTCCTATAATCGAATTTGTCAAGAGGAAATCGTGATAAATTCCAGGAATCTGAAATAAACTCCATTCTTGACAATCAGGCGGTCGGATGCTATTTTTACATATAGTTAGATATATTTAATTATAGTTATTAGAAGAATAAATTTTTATACCGTTTCATCTAAACTGGAGTACTATGAATGTAAGAACGCCTTTCGAAGCTTTGGAAAAATCTTCCGTAGTTGGTGTATTTATATATCAGGAGAAAGGCAGAATAGCCTATGTAAATGATACTGTTGCAAAACTGCTCGGATACAGCAGAGAAGAGCTTTTGAACACCTGCATAGTGGATTATGTAGTAGGCAGCAAAGATTACATTCAGGAAAAAGAAGAACAGGTAAGAATGCGGACAAAGGGAAATCAGTTCACATACGAAAACAAATCACACCTGTTCAAAGCCAAAAACGGCTCGGTAATACCGGTTGCTGTTTTTGCCTATACAATAGAGTATAACAACAAGCCTTCAGGTTTTGTCATGGTGATAGATAAAACGCAGGAGGAATCTGCAAAAAATCTCTTTTTCGCCCTAAGTCAGATTAACCAGCTTATAGTAAGAGAGAACAATCAAAATTCATTGCTTCAGTCTATATGCAATATACTTGTTGATAAAGTGGGTTATCTTGCTACAAGCATAGGTAAGGTGGAAGAACCAGAAAAACTGTATAATATCCAATATATCACAGCAAAAAACAATGAAATAAAGGAGGCGCTGCTTAACACGCCTATAAGCGTGGATGAGAACAAGCCTTATGGGAGAGGTTCGGTCTCTAAAGCCTATAATACAGGAGAGGTAGCGGTAATACCAGAAGTTGCCTCAAATAATGATTTCAGCTACTGGAGCGATGCTTATAAAGCTTATAATGTACATTCTGTCTGCTCGATTCCAATCAAAAAATTTGGCAAACTGGAATATATCATCTATATCGCAAGCAATTCTTCAAACAATTTTAGCGATATATATCGCCATCTGCTGGAAGAGATGCGCGGTGACATAGAGTTTGCGCTAGAAAAGATTGAAAACAATCGGTACAACGATATGATGCTTACTGCATTAAACACCGGCTTGGATTTTGTTGTGATTACGGATAAAAATTTCAACATCGTTTATGTGAATAAGGCTGCAGAAAATCTCACAGGTTACAGCAAAGAGGAACTGATAGGCAGACACCACTCGATATTCTCAAGCAAAACTCATAGCGAAAAGCTTACGCTTCAGCTATACAGAACTCTGCGTGAAGGTAAAATTTTTCATTCTCCTATGACATATAAAGTAAAAGATGGCTCTCTGATAAATGCAGCGGTTACTATTGTTCCGTTCAGAATAGAAGGAAATGTAGAATATTATATTGCAGTGGGAGAAGATATAACCGAAAAAGAGGAGCTTTATGAGCGGTTAAATACTCTCATAAACTATGACAATTTAACAGGGTTGATCAACAGGGCATCGTTTATAAAATCGATAAAACATTTTACAGATAGAGCTGAATTTGAGAATTTAATCGGTGCGGTGGCTGTCATAAATCCGATAAATTTCAAAAATATTAATCATGCCTTCGGATTTGAAACAGGAAATCTTGTTTTGAAAGAGATTGCCAAAAGGCTTAAAAAGAGCTTGAAAAAATATGACATTGTGGCTCGGCTTGAGGCAGACAAATTCGGTGTTCTTATTGAAAAGATGAACAGCGAATTGGATATAACAATTGTTGTTACAAATCTGCTCAATGCTTTGAAAGAATTATACAACATTGGCAGGGAAAAGATTTCAATCACATTTAATGTTGGTGTGAGTATCTATCCAAGAAACGGTTTGAAGGCTTTTGAGCTGCTCAACAAAGCAAATATTGCTCTTATGGACGCAAAAAAGAAAGGGGAGAATTCCGTCGGTTTTTTTGAAAAAAGCCTGGAGGAAACTGTTTTCAAGCGGGTAAAACTCAGAGCAGACTTGAACCTTGCCATATCAAACAAGGAGTTTATGGTCTATTACCAGCCTTATGTGGACCGCAATAGAAAAATAGCCGGAGCAGAGGCGCTTCTTAGATGGAAAAAAGGAGACAGAACGGTTTTGCCTTTGGAATTCATACCGCTGCTTGAGCAAACCGAACTGATTGCTAAGGTCGAACAATATGTCCTGAGTACGGTTTTACAAGAGATAAAAAGGATAAAACAGCTTGACATAACTCCTGTAAAAATGTCGCTAAATCTCTCGGAGAAAAGTTTTTATCAGCCTGACTTGAGCGAAATAGTAATCTCGGAAATGGATCGTCTGAATATAGAGAAGGATTTGCTTAATATTGAGATTGTGGAAAGAATACTGGTGGATAATTTCATTTATGTCAAGAATATTATTCAAACACTGCGAAAACATAGCATCGGGTTTTCCTTGGATGATTTTGGCACAGGTTATTCCTCACTCTTTTATCTTTCCCAGCTTCCTATAAATTATTTAAAGATTGATATCTCTTTTGTAAGGGAGATATTAAATAATGCAAAAACAAGAAACATAACCGAGAGTGCAGTAAATTTAGCAAGAAAACTAAACATTAAAACGGTGGCTGAAGGTGTGGAAAGCGTTGAGCAGTTTGAGATATTAAAATCATTCGGATGCGATTATTTTCAAGGGTATCTATTCAGCAAGCCGGTTGCTGTTGAAAAGTTTGAAAAACTGTTGAAAAAGAAAATATTATAATTTTAATCTTTCATTCTCATCGTTTTTGTTGCATGCTAATCAATACCCAATAATTTTATTAACAAACGTATCGTCAAAGATATTATAAATCGTATAAAATAACTAACAGGAGTATTTAATTATACGAAGCAATGTTATGATTAAAGGTATTGACATGGCACCTCTCAGATCTTCAGAAAAGTAAAGCCCTGACCCCCTTGACTATAAAAAGCAAGAATATAAACTTATGCCATGGATTTATTTGTTGGTATTTCAGCAGCCATCTTTTTTGTCTCTCTTGTTGTCTGCCTATTCTTAATTCACATAGCTAATAAAAAAGGGCTGTTTTTGGATAAAATTAAAGAGGACAAGCCTCAAAAATTCCACAATATTGATACGCCGAGAATCGGAGGTTTAGCTATAGTCATGGCTTTTTTAACAGGTTCTCTTCTTTTTATAAAAAATACGCTTGCTTTCAAGCTGGTTTTGGCGTCTTTGCCTATAATTATAGGTGGATTTTTAGAGGATAGTTCTATAAAAGTTCCTCCAAAAATCAGGCTTGCACTTGCCTTTTTGTCTGCTTTTTTGGCAATTTTATTCACAGGCGCCGTTCTTAAAGGTCTTGGTTTTGCGCCTTTTACGGATCTTCCGTATGCGGTTATGTTTGCGTTTACTATTTTTGCCGTTGCAGGTGTTTCAAATTCCATAAACATAATAGACGGCTTCAACGGTTTGGCAAGCGGTTTTTCGTTAATGGCATTGTTAGTTTTTGCCGCAGCTTCATATCAACTGCACGATAAGATTTTGTTTGAGATATCCTTAACACTCTTTTTCTCAACATTTGGCTTTTTTGTATTGAATTTTCCTCTCGGTAAAATATTTTTGGGAGACGGCGGTGCCTATTTCTTGGGCTTTATGCTTGCTGAGCTATCCGTTTTCTTGGTTTCAAGACATCCCGACAAAATATCTCCCTGGTTTTGCCTTGCCGTTATGATATATCCGGTTTGGGAAGTGCTCTTCTCGTTTTACAGGCGGAAATTTTTAAGTGGTTTACCCGCTATGTATCCCGATAAAATGCACTTTCACAGCATATTTTACAGAAAAATAACAAATTCTAATTATAAAACCACACTGCTTATCCTCGCCGCTCTCATTCCTTTCCAGGTAGGGGCTTTCTTTTTCAAATACAGAACATCCGTATCCCTGTTATTTATCCTTTTATTTATACTGGCTTACAATATGTCATATCACGCAATCGTATGGCACAGGAAAAAATAAAAACCTACCCTTTTTTCACACCTCGTAGGTGTGAAAAAAGTTTCAGACTTTCGCTCAAAACCTTTTTTCAAAGAAATCTCGTATCTTTTCCTTACCGATTTTTTCTTTTGGCTGCAAATGAGATATGTCATCATCCTCAATATCATCAATGTAAAGCAGTGCAGTAACAAAAAGTTTATATGTAATCCCATCAACAATATTTTTACTGTACTGAAACATCTCTCGTAAATTCATAACATCCTTGATTAAGAAATACACATCATAATAATCTCTAAATTTCGCTCTCAAAAACAGCGCATTGACTTTCATTGCAGCTACCTGCTTTAATGTTGCAATATTAAACCGTGAGCAAGTTTCAGGCTTCAAAAAACTCCATTGTGCATTGAAGAAAGTAACTTTTACACCATTAAGCAGCAGATCTATTTGTTCATCTGTTTGATTTAATATTTCTTTGTCTTTAAACCGTTTTATAAAATCAAATATTTCTTCTTTGTCAAAATTATCCGCATAGGTAAAAAAATCCAGATCTTCGCTTTTTCTATGGCAAAGGTGAAGCGTCAATGCACTGCCGCCAACTAAAACATATTTGTCTAAAAAAGTGCAGTTATCTATCATCTCTATCAAAAGGGATTTGGTTTTAGGAAATAAGCAGTCTAAGTTTTTCAAATCTCTCATTTTTAACCTTTTTAAAATAACTGCTTTCAACATTCATTCCAAAAAACACCCTTGCTATCATTAGGTTTATTTTGATAAATCTTTTATCACTTTTCATCGTTTTTTCCCAAACCTTTTTTACCTTTCTTTTCCCAAACAGTGTAAGAAGCAAAACGATATCATCAAAATCCGCATACTTCAAGGTATGTTCAATCAATAAATTTTCATTATACTCCAAATCCTTACTGTAACTCCAAAAAAGCCCTTTGTTTTTGAGCTTATCAAATAGGTTCAATTTTTGTTTATATGTTTTTAGCATTTTTGATACGGCAGCATTTGATAAGTTTAAAAACTTTGCAATGCTGCTTTGAGTATATCCATCTTTAAC
>JALWSW010000183.1 GCA_027080125.1 Campylobacterales bacterium
CCGTTGCGTTGCCTACTGTCCTACAGAAGCGATTGTTGTTAAGAATCGTCCGAATCCGTTCAGGGAACATCCGTATTGGGGATCATACTATATAAGCGGCATAAAGCGACGTGCATATTACGGTGGAGCTCCTGTAAAAAGTATGGGAAACGACAGGCCTTTTCCTTCCTATTGGGATAGGCTGTTGCTTAATGCAAGTCAGGTAACTAACCCTTCGATTGATCCGCTTCGCGAGCCGATGGAACTGAAAACCTATATAGGCAAAAGACCGGAATCGTTGAAAAAAGGAGAAAATCTTCCTCCCTCCATTATGCTTGAAACGCCGATTATGATAGGCGCAATGAGTTATGGGGCGTTAAGTTTTAATGTGGTTGAATCTATCGGAAGAGCTGTAACAAGAGCCGGAACGTTTTTCAACAGCGGAGAGGGCGGTCTGAACAGGGATCATTACAAGTTTTCAAAACATGTTATTGTTCAGGTGGCATCAGGCAGATTTGGTGTTCATAAAGAGTACCTTGATGTCGGCTCTGCTATAGAGATAAAGATAGGCCAAGGTGCAAAGCCGGGCATAGGAGGTCACCTGCCCGGCGAGAAGGTCTCAGAAAGTATTTCTCAAACGAGAATGATACCAAAAGGCACCGATGCACTTTCGCCTGCACCGCATCATGACATCTATTCGATAGAGGATCTGAGGCAGCTTATATATGCATTGAAAGAGGCTACCAGATACAGCAAGCCGGTAATTGTTAAGATAGCTGCCGTACATAATGTTGCTGCTATTGCGTCCGGAATTGCGCGCTCCGGTGCCGATGCAATATGTATTGACGGATTCAAGGGGGGCACCGGTGCTGCGCCGGAGGTGATAAGAAATCATGTCGGCATTCCGGTTGAACTGGCTCTGGCTGCAGTTGATACAAGATTGCGCGAAGAAGGAATCAGAAACGAGGTTTCAATTATTGCCTCCGGTGGCATAAGAAGCAGCGCAGATGTTGCCAAGGCGATTGCCCTTGGAGCGGATGCGGTTTATATAGGAACAGCTGCTCTGATAACTTTGGGCTGCACACTTTGCCAGCAGTGCCATACCGGGAAATGTGCTTGGGGAATTACCACACAGGATCCGTTTTTGGCTAAACGAGTAAATCCTGACATTATGTCGGAGCATCTCTATAATCTGTTTAATGTATGGTCATTGGAACTTAAGGAAATTATGGGTGCAATGGGCGTAAACAGCGTGGAAAGTCTGAGAGGCAACAGACTTCATTTGAGAGGCGTCGGGCTTTCCGACCGTGATCTTGAAATTCTTGGTGTTTTACCGGCGGGAGAGTAGAAATGAAGCTTGTTTATATAAAAGAAAATGCTTGTGTGGAGTGCAAATTGTGTGAGCTTGCCTGCTATGTTGAGCATTCTCCGACAAAAGATATTCTGGATGCTTATGAGATGCAGATAAGGCCATTGCCCAGATGCGAGGTGGATGTTGAGCTTCCCTACAGCGCTTCAATCATGTGCAGACATTGTATTGATGCGCCTTGTCTTACAGCTTGTCAGAACGGTTCAATTTACAGGGATGAAAGAGGCGCGGTTATCGTAAACGAAAAAACATGCGTGGGATGCTGGATGTGTATAATGATGTGTCCATATGGTGTAATAAAACGTGATAGGCGTCATGGTTATTTCGGAATTTCGACAAAGTGCGATCTGTGTCCTGAGCGCGAAACACCTGCTTGCGTTGATGCGTGTCCGAACGGTGCGCTACTATTTGATGACAGGGGATAGAAGATGAGATATGTGATAATTGGGAATTCGGTAGCCGGTTTATCGGCTTGCGAGGCTATAAGGGCTAATGATAAAGATTCTGCCATTACGGTTATTTCAGATGAGCCGTTTTTTGCATACTCAAGACCTCTGCTATCTGATTATATTACAGGTCATGTAAAAATTGAGGATGACAGGTTTCATTACAGAAGGGCTGCATTTTATGATAATCTGAATATAGAGAGGATGCTTGGAAAAAAGGTAAGGCAGGTTGACACCAAAAATAAAAAAATCATACTCGATAATGAAGCTGTTGAATACGACAGATGTCTGATTGCAACCGGTGGAACCCCATTTGTACCACCTAATTTGAAAAACAGTGATATCGAAGGAGTGTATTCCTTTACAAATCTTACTTATGCCTTGGAATTGGAGCAGGCTTTGAAAATTGCAAAAAAGATTGTCGTTGTTGGAGCCGGATTAATCGGTGCCAAGCTCGCAGAGAAACTTTCGCTTAACGGTTTTGATGTTACGATTGTCGAGCTGACCAACAAGGTGCTGGGACTTGCGCTTGATGTTCCTGCTTCCTCAATTGTAACCGGTCAGATGATCAAAGCCGGAGTTAATGTAATTACCGGGGATTCGGTAAGCGAGATTATGGGAACAAAGAAATGCGAAGGTGTTGTTCTTGCTTCCGGCAAAAAAATCGAGTGCGATATTGTTGTTATGGCAATAGGGGTAAAACCGAACGTAACCATTGCCAAGGCAAGCGGAATAGCGATAAACAGAGGATTGGCAGTGAGCGAAACAATGCAGACATCTGTTAAGGATATTTTTGCTGCCGGTGATGTTGTTGAGTTGTATGACAAGGTTTTTCAGATGAATCATCCTATTCCCATAATACCGTGGGCTTCGGTTTGCGGGCGTATTGCAGGAGAAAATATGTCCGGAGGCTACAAGATATTCGAGGGAGGATTTCCGGTAAATTCTATCTCAATAGGCAACGCATCGTTTATTTCTATGGGATATGCCGAAACACCTGAGGATTGTCAGGAATATGTAAATGACAAAAGGATAGACGAGGGAATCTATAAAAAAATCGTAGTCAAAGAAGGCGCTATAAAAGGTGCAATCTTTATGGGAGAGATTGAGCGGGCAGGAATGGTGAGTGCGATGATAAAAGACAACATAGACGTATCATCTTTTGCAGAGCGTATTGTTGAGGATGGTTTTTGGTGGCATTCACTCGAGCGTACTTTAAGGGAAAAGCTTACCAGGAGAGTGTGATGTTTATAAATGTTGATCAAAATTTACCCAGAGATATATCGGGCTGCGGCATAAGCGGTTTTATAAATACAAACGGAAGACGTTCAAGCGGAAGAGTATGTGTTGATTCAATCTGTATGATGCGTGATAGGGGAAACGGGCTTGGAGCCGGTTTTGCAGTCTATGGGGCATATCCTGAATTTAAGGATTATTATGCGATACATATAATTTATCAGGATGTTAAGGCTAAAGAGGAGACCGAGGAGTATCTTTCCACCAAGTTATCGATAGTGCAAAGAGCAGGTATTCCCACGAAAAAAACAAAAGCTATTCCGGCGAGGCCGTTATTTTTTGTCTATTTTGGCAAACCGCGAGCCCAATCCGATGTAGCCGAGATCGATGAGTTCAGGGAAGACCAGGAAGATGAGTTTATTGTACGGCTTGTTATGAAGATTAACAAAAACATTGATGGCGCATACGTTATATCCAGCGGAAAAAATCTTGCTGTATTCAAAGGAATCGGTTTTCCCGAAGATATTGCCGAGATGTTTATGATTGACGAGTATAAAGGATATTGCTGGATTGCTCATAACAGGTATCCCACAAATACTCCGGGTTGGTGGGGTGGAGCTCATCCGTTTTCTGTGTTGGATTGGAGCGTGGTTCATAACGGAGAGATCTCTTCTTACGGAATAAACAAGCGCTATCTTGAGATGTTCAAATATAACCTGAACTTAAAGACCGATACTGAGGTTATAGCATATTTATTGGATCTGCTTGTAAGAAAACATGGGTTGCCGTTAAAAGATACCGCATTGGCGTTTGCTCCCCCTTTTTGGAGTCAGATTGAAAAGATGAGTGAGGAACGCAAGAAAAAGATTGAAAGAATAAGAAGGGTTTACGGTAGCGCTATGTTAAATGGACCTTTTGCCATACTTGTAGGTTTTAAAGGCGGACTGATGGGCTTGAATGACAGGATCAAGCTCAGACCCCTGGTTGTTGGGCAAAAAGGCGACACTACATATATGGCAAGTGAGGAATCGGCTATAACCGGTGTTGCCGGCAATCTGGATAAAATCTGGTCACCTAATGCTGGTGAGCCTGTTATTGCAAAACTGAAGCCGGCTGTAGCTGCAAGGTTGTTCGGAAAATCCAATAAAACAGTGAGGGTATAGATGAAAACGATAGATGCAGGCAAACTCTATTATAAGCTGCTAAATGAGAAGATACGCGAGGCGGTTGATTCCGGCTACAGAAATATCACCGTAAACAATGTATCGGGACAATACTATATCGGAGACGGTATAATGCAGCCGGTAAAAATTGACATAAACGGTATACCCGGCAACGATTTGGGAATTTTTATGAATGGTCCGTCTATCTATGTTCACGGCGATGCGCAGGATGGTATTGGAAATACTATGAGCGGAGGAAAGATTGTGGTTGAGGGCAATGCGGGTGATGTTCTCGGCTATAGTATGCGCGGCGGCAGAATATATGTAAAAGGTAATGCCGGATACAGAACCTGTATCCATATGAAATCGTATAAAGATGATTTTCCGGTTGTTATAATAGGTGGAAAAACGGGGGAATTTGCCGGAGAATATATGGCAGGAGGTGTTCTGATAATACTTGACCTGCTTTCTAAAACAAATATATATGAATGCAATTTCATAGGTGCGGGTATGCATGGCGGGATGATTATAGTAAGGGGCAAGGTAAACAGCGACTCGCTGGGAAAAGAGGTCAAGGTGACTTCCTTGCTGCAGGATGACCTGCTTCAGATTAAAGATTATCTGTTCGAGTATTGCCAGGAATTGAATATTGATTATAATGAGGTTATGAAGAGCAGGTTTACGAAAATTATACCTGCAACAACAAGACCATACAAAAACCTTTACATTAACGGGTTTTTGCATTAATATATAGGTGTCTGCCCAGTTGGTGATAGATGTTTGTTTCCTGTACCAACACCTATAAATCGACGGCCGAATTGCAGCAAGCGTTGCAAGGGAGCTGTTTCCTGCGTAAAAGCGGGTTCATGGAGACAGTCTACACGTCTGGGCGGATCAGTAAAAAGTAAGCAACATGAAAAAAAGAGATAAATAAATGGCTTAGATTATAAGTTGATAAGCCTGTTTGTATACAGCAAATCCTGTTGCTTACTGTAACAGGAAGGAAATTGAAAAACGATAAAAAAAGTATAAGAAAATTAATTTTAAGCAGGCGAAACGCTCTTTCGGAAAAGGATTATTTTGATTTAAGCAGAAGAATTTGCGCTAATTTGGAAAGTGAATTCTTATCCAAGCGCAAAAACATTATGGGATTTGTTCCTATAAATAAAGAGGTCTATATAATGCCGCTGCTTGAAAAAATATCAAGAAGCGGTGTTCTGATTTTGCCTAAGGTAACAGGTCAGGAGATTAAGCCCGTAAAGGTTGGTGATCTTGGCTCCCTTGTGGAAGGTTACAAAGGGATACCTGAGCCTACTGATGGTACATTTTTTTATGATATTGACGCGGTTCTGGTTCCCGGAGTCGCATTCAGCAGACAAGGAGCGCGAATCGGTTATGGCGGCGGCTTTTATGACCGATTTCTCAAAAAGATAAGGTCGGTTTTTATTGCACCGGCTTTTTCATTTCAGTTGACCAGTTATATAAATTCGGATGATTTTGATGTTCCGGTCAATTTTATCGTGACCGAAAATGAAACAATAAGATGCAACGATTTTAATAAAGGAGAAAATAATGAATAGTGCGATTATGTTTATATTGGGCGTATTATCAGGGATGGTTGTTTTGTATGTTCTTTATCTGGTGCTTGTTAAAAAAGGATATACAAAGGGGATTGAAACCTCAAAAAAGATTATTGAAGATGCAAAAAGAGATGCCGAGATATTAAGTGCAAAGTTGGAGGCTGAGGCTAATAAAAAGATAGCCAAAATGGTGCTTGAAGCAAATAATGAGGTAAAAGAGAAGAGAGAAGAAACCAAGCGTATGCTAAAGCGTATAAATTACAGAGAAGATATGCTTGATAAAAAGGAAAAATCATTGGATATTAGAGAATCTGAGCTTCGGAAAAGAGAATCTGAAATCGATAATCGTCACAAAAATATGAAAGAAAAGGAAGAGAAATTATCCGCTAAAGAACAGGAGATAATAAAGCAGCTTGAAAGGGTGGCAAATATGAGCAGCAAAGAGGCCAAGGAGCAACTTATAGCATCCATAACCAATGCGGCTAAACGCGAATCGGTTGAGATTTTGCGCAAGATTGAGGAGGATACTCAGGAGATGGCGAAGGAGAAGAGCGCAAAAATCTTAGCGTTGACATGTGATAGGATATCAAACAGTTTTATAAATGAAAAGGTTTCCTCAACAGTCACCATACCAAGCGATGATATGAAAGGAAGAATAATAGGCAGAGAGGGAAGAAACATCAGGTCGTTTGAAAATATTACCGGTGTTGATGTTATTGTCGATGATACTCCTGAGGTTGTGGTTCTTTCCAGCTTTAACACTTACCGCCGAAAGATTGCACAGGTAGCGCTTGAGCGGCTTATAGCTGACGGGCGGATTCACCCCGTAAAGATTGAAACTACGGTAAAAAAGGTTAAGCATGAGATTGACGAAGAGGCAATCAGCGATGTGAAGAAGCTGCTGTTTGAGCTCAACATTGGTAATCTTAATCCTAATATTGTTAATCTTCTTGCCAAACTCAAGTTCCGAACAAGTTATACGCAAAATGTGCTTTCTCATTCGGTTGAGGTCGCATACATGGCTGGGATTATGGCAAGCGAGTTGGGACTACGAATTAAGCTTGCCAAACGAATGGGATTACTGCATGATATAGGCAAGGCGCTCGACCAGGAAGCAGAAGGCAGCCATCCTCAGCTTGGAGCAGATGTTGCAAGACGATACAACGAGCCGGAGGAGGTTATAAATGCCATACTTTCTCATCATGGCGAGATACCGCCTTCATGTCCAGAGTCGGTGCTTGTAAGTGCTGCTGATACATTGTCGGCTGCAAGACCCGGAGCAAGAAGTGAGCTTCTTGAAAACTATATAAAAAGAATCTCCGAGCTTGAAGCTATTGCCAAAAGTTTTCCGAACGTCAAAGAATCATATGCCATTCAGGCTGGGCGTGAAGTAAGGGTAATTGTTAATCCTGACAATATTAGCGATGAGGAAACCTATCTGCTGGCAAAAGATATCGCTTCTGAAATCAAAAACAAGGTAACCTATCCGGGTGAGGTAAAGGTTACAGCGATAAGAGAGGTTAGGGCAACCGAAATTGCTGCATGATTCATGAGAACGATTGTTCTTTTAAGGCATCCTCAGGTAGCCAACTATGCAGATCGAGTGTATAATGGATCTTACGATGTTGGCATAACCGCAAAAGGTGCCAGACAGTTTTTAAAGATTGGCAGATTTTTGGCTGAGAATTATAAACCTGATATTATTTATTCGAGCGATCTTATAAGGGCTAAAGCCGGGGCATATTTTATATCAAGATTTACCAAAGCACCGGTAGTTTTTGAAAAAGGTTTGCGAGAAAGAAATATGGGTGTTTTTGAGTCCAAAAGCTGGAAGCAGATAGTCGATCTGTATCCGTCAGAGGCAAAAGAATATCTGAATAACCCGCTTAATTTTAAACCAAAGGGTGCAGAGAGCCTGATAGAGCAGCGTCAACGGGTTGAAAAGGCATTTTTTTCTATCCTTTCAACTGACAAAAGAAATCTGGCTGTTGTGGCTCATGGCGGAACAAACAGGATTATACTTTCAATAGTTAAAGGAATTAGCCTGGAAAAGGCGCTCGAAATTCACCAAGACTACGGATGCATAAATATTATTGAGCAAGATAAGGAGAAATTTTTCTTAATCGAAGAAAATAATACTAATATTTACGAAAGTTTCTGATGTGTCAGAAGATTTATCTCGCAGTTTTAGGCTTCGTCTCGATTTTTAGATGGTTTTTTATTGCTGCTTCAACCGTTCTATTTGGTTCCTTAATATCGCTGGGAGGTTCTTATCGATTGGCTATTCTATGGAGCAAAGCTCTTCTTTTTTTCAGCGGCGCATCTTTGTCGGTTAAAGGTAAACTTGAAACCGATAAAAATTATTTGGTTGTTGCCAATCACTCTTCCTACATCGATATACCGGCTCTTTTTGCGGCATTGCCTATAAAAGTTTCATGGCTTGTGAAACAATCGCTTTTTTCCGTGCCGTTTCTTTCCTCAGCTATGAAAGAAATGGGTTCTGTTTCGGTAAACAGAGAAGATACGAGGAATAAGGCGCTAAGTATGCTGAAAATTATCAGAGAGTTAAAAAAGGGGAAAAACTTTGTTATATTTCCAGAAGGAACAAGAGGAAAATCCGAACTTAAAGAAGGGTTTTTTTTGATTGCAAAAAAAAGCAGGGTCAAAATTCTTCCAGTAAAAATCGAAGGAAGTGCTGAAATTCTATCTCCGGGCTCTTTTGTTTTTCATCCGGGAAAAGTTAATGTTGTAATATATGATCCTATAGACTATAGTGATAATATAAAGACAAAAATAAAGGAGATTTTTAAATAGCCAGATTGAACTTTGGAAAATCGATTTTTTTTATTTTCTTGCTGTTTATTCTTTCCGGTTGTGTAGGAGGTTTCGCGCCCTCTTATGTTCCGCAGCATCGCAGAATCTATAAGCAGCCATATTTTTATAACGGATATGAGCAAAAAGGTATTGCCTCTTGGTATGGCGCGGATTTTGACGGAAAGCCCACTGCAAGCGGTGAAATATATGATATGTATGCTCATACAGCAGCTCATAAGACGCTTCCGCTGGGAACTATCGTTAAGGTAACAAACCTTAACAACGGTAAATCGACGGTGGTGAAAATTAACGACCGCGGTCCGTTTGTAAAAGGAAGAATTATAGACTTATCCTATTCTGCTGCCAGAGATATAGGAATTGATAAAACCGGCACTGCTCCTGTTATTCTCAGAGTAGTAGGAGGAAACTATAAAACCTCGGAGCTTTTTACTCTTCAGGTAGGTGCGTTCAGATTCAAAAGTAATGCTAATCGACTCAAAAAACGCTTGAGCGCGTCATTTTCTTCAGTTTCGGTAAAAAGAATTTACCAGTCGGGAATGCTTCTTTATAAGGTTTTTGTGGGAAGTTTTGATACACCGGTTCAGAGCAGTGCTACAAAAAAGATATTAGCAGATATGGGATTTTTCTCTTTTCTTACCGTAAAGTGAAATTTCCGGAACTGCTTGCCCCGGCGGGTAATATTGCCTCTTTTTACGCTGCTATTAAAGCAGGAGCGGATGCCGTATATATCGGATTAAAACAGTTTTCAGCGCGCAGAAGAGCCGAAAATTTTACACTGGAGCAATTTAAAAAGGCGGTCAGGTTTGCACATGAGAATGGTAAAAAGGTTTATGCTGTTATCAATACCGTCATCAAAGAATCAGAAACAGACGAGCTTCTTAATGTTGTTGCAGAGCTTGAGGATTGCTATACAGATGCAATAATTTTTGCCGACCCTATTTTTTTGACTTTACGCAGCCGTATTCATATTCCGCTTCATGCCTCAACACAGATGCATATATCCAATGCCGGTGAGGTAAATTTTATGAAACGGATGGGTGTTGACAGGGTTATTTTGGAGCGACAATTGAGCATTGAGGAGATTTTAAGAATAAGAAAGTCAACCGATGTTGAACTGGAGATATTTGTTGACGGCGCACTTTGCTATTCAATAAGCGGACTCTGTTTCTTTTCATCTTTTTTAGGCGGAAAATCTGCCAACAGAGGTCTTTGCACTCAGGTTTGCAGAAGGAATTTTCAATCAAAAAATGGCTATGGTTCTATATTTTCCATGAGCGATCTTATGGCAATAGATATATTGGATAAGATTGTCAGAATAGGCATTAATTGTATCAAGATAGAAGGAAGAATGAAATCCGCAGAAGCTGTTTATGAGGTGACAAAAGGCTACAGAGATGCGCTTGATGATATTAAAGCAGGAAGATTTGACTCTCAAAAAGAGTATTTTGACAGGTATATCGGTCATAGAAGCTCTACTACAAGGCTTTTTCTTGAAAAAGGAAGCAAAAATATAATAGATGCCGGCACCAGTTTTGTTGGGCGCAAAATCGGTTATGTTTCTGATATAAATGTTGACAAATCTTTGGTGAAAATTGACGGGATGGTTAAAAACGGTGACAGATTGAGAATACCTGTAAAAGGCGGCAATGAGAATGTGACATTTAGATGGTTCTCTGGCAAGCTCAATAACGGATATATAAATATTAAGCGCAATGATATACTTAAGTTGAAAAAAGGAATGCCGGTTTTTCTGCACTCATCGGCAAAATCAACCGAGCTTGAAACCATATCATCTGAGGTATTCAGTAACATTCAAACCGATAAACCTATTGATCTGGAGATTAAGATTGATAGCTCTTTAATGAATGTAAAATTACCCTTATACGGTATCGAATCTTGCTATAAGGTTGATGTCAAGCCCTCAGAACGCAACATAGAAGAGTTTCTTCATAAATATCTCGGAAGATTAGGAAACAGTGGTTATCGGCTTGGCAATATCGATCTGATCGGACTAAAGAACGTGTTTATCAGACCGTCGGTGCTAAATGGTATCAGGCGTGATCTTCTTGCAAAGATAGCCGAGAAGAAAAAGATTAGTATTAAAATTAAACCCGCGCGAGCGAGCAGGAGGACAGGTTTGCCCTCGGCCGTGTTTGTTATAACTGATGATTATAAGCTGCTGCCGTTTTTAAAACATAATGAACAGGTTATCTCTTCAAAGATTGTGCGCGCAAAAGCCGATATAATATTTATGCCGGAGTTGCCTGTTCTATTTGAGAAAGAAGCAAATCGCTGCAGGAAATCGGTTGGGCGCGCCTATATTACCGATCTTTCGTGGTTTCCGTTTATACAGGCAGAATATAAAATATCAGGCTATGCAGTTTATGCTTATAATCATATAAGTTTTAATTTTCTTATCAAATATTTCAATCTTGTCACCCTTTTTATAGAGTCAAGCTATGAGGATTTAAAAAATATCTCGGAAAAGATAGATTGCTCGAAGGCGTTAATCTATTTTTACGGCAAGCCGAATCTGTTTACCTCGAGGGTAATTCAGAAGACAAATAGGGCAAAAAGCAGCAGGAATGAAGAATTTCAGCTAAAAAACGACGCTTTGAGTTTAGTAAGACCGGCAAAACCGTTCAGTTGGATAGGCAACAGAAAAAAACTTGAACAGTTGGGTTATAGGAATTTTATGCTTGATTTGCGTGGATTATCAACATTGGAGGCGAGAGATCTGTTGAGATTATATTATGAAGATAAGCTGGTTGCCGGTTCATACGGATTCAATTGGAATAGATTCGTAGAGTAATGTTCATGTTATCTGAGGAGTCGTTGTCCTACACGTTTTATAAATAAAGAAAATAATGATTCAGAAAAGATAGCTTGATTTACTTGTTATTTTCTATAGAATACCGAAACAGATTTGTATTTTCATAAGTTGAATAGCCAAAAAGTTGCTGATTAACTGTGTGATTTATATAAAAATTAGGGAAGCAGGGTGGACGATGATTCAGATAGTAAAGATTTCCGATTTAAAGGTATCAGACAGATCCGAGGATATTATTGTTACATATGCGTTAGGTTCATGTTTGGGACTGGCTATTTATGATCCGGTAGCAAAAGTTGGAGGAATGCTTCATGCTATGCTTCCAAAGCCATCCGGCATAGCGAAAAATCCGTTTCAGTATGTTGATTCAGGTGTGCCGATGTTATTTAAAGAATGCTATGCTCTTGGCGCAAAGAAGGAACGACTCAGAATAGTGGCTGCAGGATGCGCGTCACTTATGAATGCCGCTACGATGTTTGAGATAGGCAAGAGAAATATTGAAATGCTGAATGCGCTTTTTGCAAGCAACGGTGTTAAATTAAGCGCATCGATGTTGGGAGGTCATGAAAGCAAAACTTTGAAGTTGTATATGAATACAGGAGCAACATCCGTCCAGGTCAGGGGCAAGGAGATTCAACTATGAGCAATATAAGACGTTCTATCAGGAGAAAGAGAGCTATCAAGGAAATAGATAATATCAAACCGATGTCAAAAACCTATATGACAATAGCAACGCTTCTTGATGATCCTTTGATATCGGCTGAGAAGCTTGAGGAGGAATTAAAATATGATCCTCTTGCGACCGCAGAGATTTTAAAGATAGCGAATTCACCTTATTATTGCGGGGCATCCGGAAAAATCAAAACGTTACAGATGGCGTTGACACGCATAGGAAACAAGCAACTTAAAGATATCGTTCTTATTAAGATGTCCGAATCGCATCTTAAGGAGGAAAAAGGATACAGCGAAAGGGAGAATGAATTCTATGAAGAATCGATAGCATCTGCCGTTTTTGCAAAACTGATAGCGCAAAAGGTTGGTGAAGACCAAAATCTGGCTTTTGAATGCGCCCTTCTTCATGATATAGGGAAGATTGTTTTAGGTAGGCTTCTGGCTGACGGGAAAGAGGATATTGAAAAACTTCTTGCATCGGGGAAAACCTCATTTGATAAGCTCGAATCGGAATATTTCGGTATCACTCACCAAGAGCTTGGTAAAATGCTTCTTAAAAAATGGAATTTTCCGGAGGAGTTTATAAAAACTGCCGAACTCCACCATAACCCTGAGACTAAAGAATACGATAAACTTATTCTGGTTGTATCCCTGGCTGATCTTCTCGTGAAACTTTCCGGGCTTTCTACTTCCGCAGACGGACTTTATTATAATGCCGATAATTCGGTTGCGAAGCGTCTTGGACTCTCAGATGAGGATATAATTCAGATTATCGAACAGGGAACGGCTGATTTCCTTGATCTCAAAGAATCACTTCATAACAAGAGCATTTAGCAAGTTTAAACGTTTTCAAATCATAAAAACGTATGAGCCGCTTATGGCTTATAATAAATATATGACTAATCCGTTATGATTATTGCATTGAGCTTTAGAGGAACACTGCCGGTATTTTTTATGCCATGAGTTGCTCCGTTGCCGGTTACAACCAGATCCCCGGCTTTAACAGCCTTTTTAACGCCGTTATCAATAACTATGCCATTTCCTTCCAGGATAATATAATATTCTGTTTCCGAATTATGAGGATGTTCTCCGATAGATGCTCCCGGCAGAAGTATCGCTTCGGCAAAAAGTCTGGCGTGTTTCATAGATTTTGCCTCAAAATGAGTAATGATGACCGTTCCTTCCCCCTCAAACATATTCTTCTTTCTTTCCACCTTCATATCTTCTTGATGAAT
>JALWSW010000184.1:0-1644 GCA_027080125.1 Campylobacterales bacterium
CGAATGAAAATAAGTATCTCGAAAAATTAAATTTTTAAAAAGGAATTGAATAAATGAAACTATACGAAACGTTAGAAAATCAGCTGAAAAAAGAGAATAATTTCGTTACAGACGAAGGAGAACTGAAAAAGTGGGTTGTTATTGGTAAAGCAAGAAATTACGACCCTGTGCTGCTTAAACTGCTTTTGGAAAACGATACACTTAAACAAAAGTTTTTCGTGGAAGTAGAAGGAACACTTGTTTTTAAGCAAGAGGAATTTATCACTTTTATGGAAATGAAAAATTATTTTAATGACAGTTACACACAATATAAAAATAAAGTTGGTTTAACTATTGATGGAAAATACCTAAAACAACGAAATGAAGTTGCACTTGTTTGGCCATACAAAGATTGTGTTTTAGAAGGCGGTCAAACCAAAGAAGAACAAAAAAGAGAAGAAATATTTTTTAATGAAATATTGGCACAAGATGAAATCACACAGCTTTTTGAACCGAAAGTTTTGACCAAAGCAAAGGTTTATGACAAAGACGGAGAACACAAATTTACAGGTTTTACAAGAGATGCGGAGCTAAATAAAAAAAGAGGTTTACCGGAAGATACTATAACTGATAATTTGATTATAAAAGGCAATAATCTTTTGGCTTTGCACTCTCTAAAAAAAGAATTTGCAGGAAAAGTAAAGCTGATTTACATTGACCCGCCGTATAATCCGCCAAGTCATAATAACACTTTTGAATACAATAATAACTTCAATCATTCTACTTGGCTAACTTTTATGAAAAACAGATTGGAAGCTGGAAAAAAACTTTTAGCGGATAATGGAGCATTTATCATAGCTATTGATAAAAATGAAGTAAATTATTTAGGTGTATTGATTGATGAAGTATTTAGAGATTATGAAAATCATTGCATTACAATTGTTCACAATCCAAGAGGTGTGCAAGGAACAAATTTTTCTTACACCCATGAATATGCCTATTTTATTTTCCCAAAAGGAAAAAAAATAATTGGGAATAGAAAAATTGAAGAAGAAAATATTAAATTTAGAGGTTTAAGAGATAATGGAGGTGAATCTTTAAGAACAGATGCAAAAACTTGCTTTTATTCTATTATAATTGATAAATGCAATAATCAAGTAATAGATTTTGGTAATGTTTGCAATGATGACTTTCATCCGCCTGCAAATATTGAAAGAGGTGATTTTGTAGAAATATATCCAATTGATCAAAAGGGAATCGAAAGAAAATGGCGTTATTCGAGAGATAGTGTAGAAAAAGTAAAGCATCTATTGAAAGTAGTAAAAAGCAAAAAAGGAGTCTATGATATACAAATAGGTAAAGATTTTGGAATGTATAGAACAGTTTGGATAGATAAACGTTACGATGCTAATGAATACGGAACAAAAATAGTTAATTCTCTTGTTCCCAATAATACATTTAGCTTTCCAAAATCATTATGGAATGTTTATGACTGTATTTATGCAGTAGTCGGCGAAGATAAAAATGCAATTATATTAGATTTTCACGCAGGCAGTGGCACAACAGCTCACGCAGTTTTAGAATTAAATAAAGAAGATGGAGGAAACAGGCAGTTTATTTTAGTGGAACAAATGGATTATATTGAAACCGTTACTGTTCCGAGAG
>JALWSW010000184.1:1654-13219 GCA_027080125.1 Campylobacterales bacterium
ATAAATGATGATAACACACCATTTATTTATTTTGAACTCAAAAAATATAATGAAATTTTTGTTGAAAAAATCCAAGAAGCCAAAACAACAGAAGAATTACTTGCTATTTGGGAGCAGATGAAAGAGCGGTCATTTCTGAATTACAATGTAGATTTGAAAAAGCAGGAAGAACATATAGAAGAATTTAAACAATTAAGCATTGATGACCAAAAACGGCATTTAGTAGAGATTTTAGACAAAAATCAATTGTATGTTAATCTGTCTTCGCTTAATGATAAAGATTTTAATTGCACAGACGAAGAAAAACAATTAACCGAAGATTTTTATCAATTAGAAAAGAGATAAAATGTCCGTGTTAGAAGAAAATAATAAAAATTTTGTTCTTTATACCGATGAAAACGGCAATATACAAGTGGAAGCCTTTGTAAAAGAAGAAACTATATGGCTAACACAAAAAAGTATGGCAGAGTTGTTTGGTGTTGGTGTGCCCGCCATTTCAAAACATTTAAAAAATATTTTTGAGACAGGAGAGTTAAACGAAAAAGAGGTTATTTCCATTTTGGAAATAACCACTGAGCACGGTGCTATCAAAGGTAAAACACAAACAAAATCTGTAAGCTATTACAATTTAGATGCCATTATTGCCGTAGGTTATCGGGTAAACAGCAAAAAAGCAACAAAATTTAGAATTTGGGCGACCAAAGTTTTGAAAGAATATATTATAAAAGGGTTTGTTCTGGATGATGAGCGACTAAAACAAGCCAAAACCGTTTTCGGAAAAGATTATTTTGATGAATTACTCGAACGTGTTCGTTCCATCCGTGCAAGTGAACGACGTATTTATCTTAAAATTACCGATTTATTCGCCGAATGTAGTATTGATTACGATAAAGATTCGGAAATTACAAAAGAATTTTATGCAACTGTTCAGAATAAATTTCATTATGCAATAACCGGATATACTGCCGCAGAAATTATCTATACAAGAGCCGACAAAAACAAACCTAATATGGGTTTAACAACGTGGAAAAATGCACCAAAAGGTAGAATTTTAAAATCTGATACACAAATTGCCAAAAATTATCTTTCCGAAAAAGAGATAAAACGACTGGAAAGGAGCGTTTCAGCCTATTTTGATTATATTGAAAATCAAATAGAAATTCGCAAAGAACAAAATCGGCCGTTTACAATGGAAGAATTAGCAGAAAGTGTAAATAAATTTTTAAGTTTTAACGATTATAAAATATTGGAACATAAAGGACAGGTATCTCATCAGCAAGCTATTGAAAAGGCTTTTGCCGAATATAAAATTTTTAATAAAACTCAAAAAATAGAGTCTGATTTTGAACAACAAATAAAAAAATTAAAAAAGAAACAGTAATTATGTCATTTTTATATGAAAAAATAATCCAAGAATTTGGTAAACGTTATCTTGCACAAGTAGAAGTGTCGAACTATATTACTGATAATCTAAAATACAGGATAAGACCGTATCAAAAAGAAGCATTTCAAAGGTTTATAGTTTGTTATGGCAAAGACTTTGATGCTAAACCCGACAAACCTTTTCATTTACTTTACAATATGGCAACAGGTAGCGGTAAAACTTTAGTAATGGCAGGTTTAATGCTTTATCTTTACGAAAAAGGTTATCGTAACTTTCTGTTTTTTGTTAATTCAAACAACATAATCAACAAAACCAAAGATAATTTTCTTAATCCACAAGCATCTAAATATCTGTTTACTGAAAAAATCGTTATTGATGGTAACGAAGTTCAAATAAAAGAGGTTGAAAATTTTGAAGAAGCCGACAAAGAAAATATCAATATCAAATTTACCACTATTCAGCAGTTACACCTTGATTTAAACAACACCAAAGAGAATAGCGTTACTTACGAAGATTTTAAAGATAAAAAAATAGCTTTAATTGCTGACGAAGCACACCATTTAAGTTCTGCGACAAGAAATAACGGAGATTTGTTCGGAAGTTGGGAAGGAACTGTTATTGAAATATTAAAACAAAACTTTAATAATTTCCTATTGGAATTTACCGCCACATTGGATTATGAAAGCAGGGAAATTGCAGAAAAATACAAAGATAAAGTAATTTTTAAATACGACCTTGCACAATTTAGAATAGACGGTTATTCAAAAGAGATAAATCTTATTCGTTCGCTTTATGATGAGAAAGAAAGGATTATACAAGCCTTAATTTTAAATTTATATCGTCAGGAATTAGCAACTTCAAAAGGTATAAATCTTAAACCTGTAATTCTTTTCAAAGCCAAAAGAACTATTGCGGAATCGGAAAGAAACAAAGCTAATTTTCACATGTTAATCGATGAGTTTTCTGCTGAATTAGTAGAAAAAATCAAAAAAACTTCAACAGTTTCAATCGTTCAGAAAGCATTTGCCTTTTTTGAAAATAACAATATATCATCAACAGAAATAGCAAAGCGGATAAAGGCAAATTTCCATGAAGAAAATTGTATAAGCGCAAACAACGACAAAGAAGCTGAATTAAACCAAATTCGCTTAAATACATTGGAAGATGAAAACAATCCGATAAGAGCGGTTTTTGCCGTTCAAAAATTAAATGAAGGTTGGGACGTTTTAAACCTTTTTGATATTGTCCGTTTGTATGATGGTCGTGATGGTCGAGCAGGTAATCCGGGAAAAACAACGATTTCGGAAGCTCAACTAATTGGTAGAGGTGCAAGATATTTCCCTTTTGCATTGGAAGAAGGACAAGATCCATACACCCGAAAATTTGATAATGATATTTCTAACGATATGAAAATATTGGAAGAATTGTATTACCATACAAAAGAAGATAACCGATACATTTCGGAATTGAAAAAGGCTTTGATAGATACAGGTATTTATGAAGATGACGAAAAAATTGAAACAAAACAACTCAAATTAAAATCAGAATTTAAGAAAACCGATTTTTATAAAAAAGGTAAAGTAGTTTTTAATAAAAAAGTAGAAAAGAACTACAACAATATTAAATCATTTGACGATTTAGGTGTTAAAAAACGAAATTTTGCATTTACACTATCATCAGGGGTTGGGAGAATGTCAAGTGCCTTTTTTGAATTAGAAAGCCCTAAATCAAATAATGAAGTTATTTCTCAAAAGGATATTAAAATTTCCGAAATTCCCACCCATATTGTTCGATATGCGTTATCGCAAAATCCGTTTTTCTATTATTCCAGTTTGAAGAGATATTTTCCTAATATAGAATCATTATCCAATTTTATTACAAATGCAGATTATCTCGGTGGTTTGGAAATTACTTTTAAAGGTACAAAAAACAGACTTAAAGAAATATCAAACTTTGATTATTTAATGGCTTTACAATGTCTTTTACAAACAATTGAAGAAGAAATAAAATCCAACTTAACGGAATACGAAGGCTCAAATTATATCAATAAATATGTTCACGAAGTTTTTAAAGATAAGGAAATAAAAGTTTACAAAGATAGCGAACGAGCAGATGGACAAGAAGAGTTGGTTGCCAATAAACCTTGGTATGTTTACAACGCCAATTACGGGACAAGTGAAGAAAAGAAATTTGTAGAAATGCTTGCAAGACGATTTGAGAAATTGGAACAAAATTTTGAAAATATTTACTTAATCAGAAACGAAAGAGAACTGAAAATTTATGATAAACTTGGTAGAGCATTTGAACCTGATTTTGTTTTATTCTGCAAGCAAAAAGCAGGTGAAGAATTGATTTATCAAGTCTTTATAGAACCGAAAGGCAAACATTTAAAACCTTACGATAAATGGAAAGAAGAATTTTTAAAAGAAATTAGAGATAAAAAAGAAGTGTTGGAAATACACTCTGATAAATATTTAATAACAGGAGTGCCTTTTTATAACAACGAGAATGAAAATGAATTTAAAGAAAATTTAGAAGATTTGTTAAATGAAACCAACGCATAAAGCCATACATATTGCCAAGTCGCACGAGCCAAAACTTGTTAATAAGTATGTCTTTTGCCAACGTGCATATCCATGCCGACGGTTGGAGAATGGGCGACAGACAAAAGGAGGATGAGAAAGCCGGAATGTTTTATGTGTCTAGAGGAATTATATTTATCGCACCGAATTACCGCCTGTCACCCGATGTTCGCCATCCTGCTCATGTAGAGGATTGTGCGGCAGCATTAGCTTGGGTATTGATAATGTTGTTAAGTTAGGCGGTGATAAAAGTCGAATATATTTATCCGGCCATTCGGCTGGTGCGCATTTGGCGGCCATCTTAGCAACGAATCAAAAATATCTGCAAAATATAATATCAAACCCAGTATGCTGGCTGGGGTAATTCCGCTAGATGCGGCTACCTTCAATCTCTTGGACCGTGGTAATGAAAGACTGGTAAAGAGATTAATTAAACAAGCCTTTGTCCACGATGTCAAAGTCTTAAGGGATGCTTCTCCCTTTTATCATATTACCGATAAGGCTACCTATCCACGATTTCTTATTCTGAATACGACAAACAGAGCGTTGGCAGTCGAAGGGGCCAAAAAGTTTGTAAATAAGTTAAGAGCCTCGGGAACTAATGTGCAATTCGTACCTGTAGATGACCATACTCATAGAGAAATGGCCATAGGGATGTATGACGCATCGGACCCGGTAGGAAGCGCAATATTGATGTTTATTCTCCATTATGAACCAAATGATTGAAACTAAATTCTAACAAGGCGCTGCACACGGACAATTTTTCCGCTTCCGTCTTCGCATAAAGCTACGGCGAGACTTGGGCGCTCCATGTCGGCAGGTTATCTCAACCGTTATACAAAAAACGACGGCGATAAGAAAGAAATTAAGAAATCGAATCCATTTCCATGACCGCATAGTTTTACAACCCGTTGATACTTGAACAAAGCATAAATTCAAGGTATATTCAAAGTTATTGGACATAACATTTGCGGAGAATAATCCCTATATTTGTCGCATACAAGCGGAGAATAAATTATGAGTATAACAATATGCATTTATCAACAAGAAAATTGGCAAAATTTCACATGCGACATAAGGCAGTTATCCGATTTGTTGGTAGAGGTACGAAATATGAACTGAAAAATGAAAACTAACCGCAACGCCATACATAATCAATGACTACCAAAATGTTATTGGGGAACAGATATGAATGAAATATCCACATATCTACCTATCTGCTTTTTTGCTGCATTATGCCGACTGAATAAATATGCAGCAAGAAAACATCAGAAACAGAAGAAACAAAAACATTGCAAATGAAAAAAAGACATAAGACAACCTTTACTACAATCCTGCGTCCTTTTCAGGATTTCTCCCGTATGGAATCAGCAGGCGGGCTGGTTTTGATAGCTGCATCGGTGCTGGCTTTGATTATTGCCAATTCACCTCTTTCCGGTTTATATCTCCGGCTGCTGGATATGCCGCTAAAAGTTCAAATTGGTATGCTGGAAATTGTAAAACCTCTTCTCTTGTGGATCAATGAGGGCTTAATGGCGCTGTTTTTCTTCTTAGTCGGAATGGAACTGAAGCGGGAGATCTTGGAAGGTCATCTCTCAAGCATTCGCTCCGTAAGTTTGCCAGCCTTTGCGGCTCTTGGCGGCATGCTTGTTCCCGCAGGCATCTATATCGCACTAAACAGAGGTAACACGACAGCCTTGAGCGGATGGGCGATTCCTACTTCCACAGATATCGCTTTTGCCTTAGGCGTGCTGTCACTACTTGGAAACCGCGTCCCCACTGCTTTGAAGACTTTTCTCTTGAGTATCGCGATTTTCGATGATCTTGGTGCAATCATTCTTATTGCAATCCTATACACCGCCAAATTGTCGGCAGTATCGTTGATTATGGCGGGGCTTTTCATTACAGGTCTTTTATGCTTGAACAAATTTGGCGTAAGGAAAGTCGGAGCCTACATCCTGCTTGGAATTCTTCTTTGGGTTGCGGTTTTGAAATCTGGCATCCATGCGACACTTGCAGGTGTTGTGCTTGCTATGTTCATTCCTATGAGAACGCCGGTCAAATCCAAAAAATCGGAAACTTCGGCTTCTCTGCTTCGGACACTTGAAAATAATCTGCACCCATGGGTAGCTTTCGGTGTTCTTCCGTTGTTTGCCTTTGCCAATGCGGGCCTTTCATTTACCGGTTTATCGCTCAGGGACATTGCTCACCCTATACCGTTGGGCATTATATCCGGTCTGTTCTTTGGAAAACAGATAGGCATTGTTGTTGTAAGTTGGATTGCGGTGCGATTATCTCTTGCATCTCTTCCGGATTCTGTCAATTGGCGCCAGCTTCATGCAACGGCAATCTTGTGTGGTATCGGATTCACGATGAGCCTATTCATTGCATCACTGACGTTTGAAAACGATATACTCCAGGCATTGAATCGTTTGGGAATTCTACTTGGAACGCTTATATCAGGAATAGTCGGATACTTTGCTTTAAGATTGGTTACCAGCAGTGATAAAGCAATTAAATGATAAATAAAAATAAACACGGTTGATTTTAGCCTACCGATTTGATAGAATAAGCACAATTGGAGAAATAAGAATAAGTAAGTAAAATCTTAAATTTGCAAAAATAAGATTAAAGTCATTGCTCACAACAACTATTGCAGCAAAGAGAAGAGGAAAAGTGTCAAAAAAGATGATCAACAAAACGAAAAATAAATTTCTAAATAATATGCAGATGTTTCAACCTAAATCAAAAGGAGGTTTTATGAACTCTTCAATAAACGGTAATTGCTGTAATATTGCCGACAAAGATAAAAGTTGTTGCACAATTGATGCGAATAAAAAAATTAATATAAAAGAGCATTGGAATAGGGTTTATTTAAATAGTCCTGTAAACAAATTGGGCTGGTATGAAACAGATCATGCTCCAATGATGAAGCTAATTTTAAAAACCGGTTTAAATAAATCCGCCCGTATTGCAATTGCTGGTGCCGGAAGTACAACGCTTGTTGACGAACTTCTTGATAGGGGATATTCAAATATAGTTGCTACCGATATAAGCGAAGTTTCATTACAAGATTTAAAGAGCAGGATTGGTAACGATAAAATTGAATTTATAGTTGATGATTTAACAAAACCCATAAAATTAAAGAATATACTACCTGTTGATCTGTGGATAGATAGAGCTGTTCTTCATTTCTTTATAGAAGAAGCTGATCAAAATGCATACTTTGCATTGCTTAAAAGTAAAATACGGAGCGAAGGTTTTGTTATTTTAGCCGAATATAATCTAGATGGCGCAAAACATTGCGCCGGACTTCCGGTATGCAGATTTAGTAAAGAGATTTTGATGGAAAAACTTGGGGAAAATTTTAAATTGGTGAGCAGTTTTGAACATATATACACAATGCCTTCAGGAGCCAAGAGGCCTTATATTTATGCACTATTCAAATTTTTATAGGATTAAATACTAATTACGTCCGAGAAAAACAGAAAAAATAAATCCCGTCAATCAAAAGCAAATCCCTCTTAAGACAAAAACAGTCTTTCGGCGTTTTTATAACAGATAAGCTCTTTTGCCTGTTCTGACATATCAAGCTGGCAAACGGCTTCCGCATTTTTTCTGATGCCAGGCACCGCAGGAAAATCGGTTCCGAAAAGGAATTTTTCGGGAAATCTTCCTATGGAAGGAAACAGCTTCGGAAGATTTTTCGGCGGCAGGCCGCAAACGTCTATATAAACATTTTTATGCCGTCTTATCATAAATTCAGCCTGCTGATACCAGAAGCCTCTTCCTCCATGAGAAAGTATAATTGTTAAATCAGGAAAATCTGTTGCAACATCATCATAGGTATAAGGATCTGCATATCGCATTCTCGAACCGGTAAATATGGATGTGCCTGCATGCATCATAACCGGAATACCCAAGCCGGCGCACTTCTCATAAACCGGATAGAAAACCTTGTCATTTACATAATGCTCGCAATGAACCGGATGAAGTTTGAGTCCTTTTACGCCCAGCTCAAGCTGGCGGTCAAACTCTTTTATCGGATTATGAAGATGCGGATTCAGCGCACCGAACGGAATAAATTCGTCATATTTTTCAGATACCCTCAGAACTCGTTCAACCGGATGCAGACATGCGATTTTCGGCGCATATTCAGGCAAAATTATCGCATGACTGACCCGTTCTTCAACCATAATGTTGTGAAGCTCGCTATCGACCTGATTGCCATCTTTATCATATAGTCTGTTTTCATATTTCTGTCCAAGCGACATCAAATAGCCGAAAGCCTCCTCTTTCCATGCGAATTTATCACCCACATGAACATGCACATCAAATATCTTCATTGTTTATCACCTCTCTTAGTTTAAATCGCTTAATCTTGCCGGTGGCTGTTTTGGGCAGATTATCCACAAACCGTATCCATCTGGGATATTTATAATGGGCAATCTTATCTTTGCAAAACTCCTTTAGCTCTTTTTCAAGCGCCTCAGAAGCGCTTTTTTCTTCCTTAAGAACAACAAATGCCATCGGTTTGACCATATTTTGCTTATCCTTTCTGCCGATAACCGCAGCCTCAAGGACGGCTGGATGTGACAAAAGCGCGCTCTCAACCTCAGCAGGAGAAACCCATATGCCTCCCACCTTAAGCATATCATCATCTCGTCCGGCATAATAGAAATAGCCCTCTTTATCCTGATAATATTTATCTCCGGAATTAAACCATTTGCCGATCATCGCCGCTCTTGTTTTTTCCTCCATATTCCAGTAACGAGCCGCTCTGCTGTCTCCTTTGACCATCAAGGTTCCGATCTGTCCCACAGGAACCTCATTACCTGCTTCATCGACAATCTTTGCCTCATATCCTTTAACAGGCTTTCCGCTTGAGCCAGGTTTGATTTGACCGAATCGATTTGAAATATAGATATGAAGCATCTCGGTCGAACCGATACCATCATTGATCTCAACGCCAAAACGCTTCAGCCAGCTTTCATATATCGGCTTGGGCAACGGTTCTCCTGCCGATACGCATCTTTTTACCTTGCCTAAGCTGCCATCTGCCTGAAGCATTCTGCCATATAATGTCGGAACCGCAAAAAAGAGCGTAACATCAAACCTGTTGATATTCTCATACATCGCCTCAGGAGTAGGCATATCCGGCCATAAAACGGTCGTGGCGCCGCTTGTAAGCGGAAAGTAGAGACCGTTGCCAAGCCCGTAGGCAAAAAACAGTTTTGCCGCCGAAAACAGAACGTCCTCTTTTTTTATATTAAGTATATTCTTTGAATACGTTTCAACCGCAAACGGAATATCCCTATGCAGATGAATCACTCCTTTGGGTGTGCCTGTCGAACCGGAAGAGTAGAGCCAAAACGCCGAATCATCTCTGGTTGTTGGCGCTGTTTCAAGCTCGGATGATTCTGAACCTATCCAACCCTCGAAATTATCAAAACCGTTAACTTTGCCTACCGTAACCACCTTTTTGAGAAATCGCAGATCGGCTTTAATCTCCTGATAAAAATGCAGCAACAAGCTATCAACTATAAGAATCTTGCCCCTTGAATCATTAAACATATATCTGTAATCTTCGCTTTTGAGCCAGTTATTCAAAACGACAGGAACCGCCCCTATCTTTATGGCTCCCAAAAAGGCAATCGGCAGATCAGGGGTATCTTTCATAAGCAAAAGAACCCTGTCTTCCATCTCGATCCCGCTCTTCCTGAAAGCCCAGGCAGCCTGATTTGCCTTTTCTTTCAGCTCGCGATAGCTGATTCTGCGATCCCCACAAATATAGGCCGTTTTATCCTCAAGTTCATCGGCTTTTTGTAAAATATAATCGGCAACATTAAAATTCTTTGGCAGCTCAGCCATTGTCCCCCCTTTGCTAGTATATTTTATATTTTCCAATTTAGTTTAAGTCATCCGATTATCAAGCCTCCGCTAAGCTTTCGGTTTTGGCAAAACGGTTTCAAAAAGCTCATCATTCATAGCTTTGCCTTCGGAAAGCGCCTCTCTGAATTTTATAAAATCTATCTTATCGACGCCGGTTAATTTTCTGTTATTGAAAGCGGTAAAGCCCAAAAACGCCTCATAGTTCATATTCGCCGCAAGCCAATGTCTGCTTGCAATTTTGGATTGATCCCAGAAAAACTTCTTCTTCGCACGAATCATATCTATGCTCATTGACAGGCATTCGGGAAACAGATTCGTAAATTTTAAAATCAGTTTATTTACAGCCTCATCAAGCAAAGAGAAATCAATCTTTAAATTCTTCATCATAGCTTTGGCCTGCTTGAGCGCCTCGCCTCTTTTCGGTTCTCCATAAACAATTACGCCATCATCTAAGAAACGATCGGTTATAACAAGCGGATTCCTATAAAACTTTTTTCCATCGGATAACACCGGAACAACCTCGGTTAAAGCATTTTTCGCTTTCATCTTGTAAGCAGACCAAAACTCACACGATATAGCATTATACATTGCATCCTCACTGCTCATCAGCCATGGAAGAAAATCGGTCGAACCACCCACTGGCGCAGAACCATGCGCCGGGCCTGCCTGACCAAATATGGCAAGATCAGAGGAAACCGACAGATCACATGCCATCCCTATCTCCTGTCCGCCGGCAATTCTCATCCCATTGACCCTGCAGATAACCGGTTTCTTGCAATTTAAAATCGAATCAACCATCCCATTAAACAGATCCATATATTCGCCATACTCAGACGGTCGTTTGCCGTAATATTCCGAATATTCTTTTGTGTTGCCTCCAGTGCAAAACGCTTTGTCCCCGGCACCGGTAAAAACAACAGCGACAACCGAGCGGTCGCTTGAGGCAGCCTGAAAACCGGCAATAACACCTTTTACCATCTCAGTGGTATATGAGTTGTATTGAGCCGGATTATTCAGCGTTATCCAGGCACTGTACAGCTTGTCAGACACCGCTTTACCGTTATGAACAATCGGTTTTTTTTCGTAAATTACCGACGGAGCGGTTTTGCCCCAATAATCTGATTTAAAAAGTGAATGATCTTTCAGTTTATCGTCTCTTGGCAACCATTTCAGCGACATAATCTCCTCCTAATCAAAATCAGGAACAAGCACAACACGTTTTTCAAGCTTGCCCTCTTTTGCTTCTTTGAATGTTTTTTCAATCTGGCTCATCGGACGTTTCTCAACATAAGGCTCAATCATAATCTTTCTTTCGGTAACCAGCCTCAACACATCAGGATAATAGCTCGGTTTGCATCCCCAAGTCCCGATAATCTCAGCATCGTATGCCATAAGTTTTGAGAACATAAAGCTGTTTTTTCCCATACCGTATCCCACAATTATAAGTTTGCTCACAAAACTAAGAAGCGACAGTGCTATAAGCTGGGCATTGGCGTTTCCGGTAATCTCAAAAATCTTGAGGCCGAAATTGCCTGCGCCTATTGCCCTCAATTGCTCTTTGACCGCATTCTTAATAGCTTTAACATCGTTTTGACTTGAATCAATTACAAAGTCTGCTCCAAGAGCCTTCGCTTTTTCCGCTTTATCATGCCCATATTCAATGCCGATGACAAGCTTTGCGCCGAAAGCTTTTGCAATTTGGGTCAT
>JALWSW010000185.1 GCA_027080125.1 Campylobacterales bacterium
GTTGTAATCGAGATAGGAATCAGACTTTTTGTGCTTCCGGGACTTGTTGTCATTTTTTTTTCATTATTTATAATACCTCTTATGATAATTGAGCGATTTGATATGATGAAAGCCGTAAGAATGAGTATTGAGCTTTCAAAAAGATATTGGGATATTATACTTCTATATGCAGTTATATTGGCTGGCTTATCGGTTGCTGTTAATATTATTTTTTCTGTCCTTGAAGTGGCGGGAAAGCTGATATCGGCATTGATTATCTATGGCTACAGTGCGGCGGTTTTACTGAATATCTATCTTTCTCTCAAGGCAACTTTCAAGAAGGACAACGGATATGAATTTACAGAGGTATAGTATTGAAAAACAGATTAAATGGCAGCGGAGATGTTATGAAAAGTAAGATTATAGCGATATCGAATCAGAAGGGAGGCGTTGGCAAAACCACAACCGCCGTAAATCTCTCCGCAGGTCTGGCTATTACGGACAAAAAGGTTTTGCTTATCGATCTTGATCCTCAGGGAAATGCCACCTCAGGTTTGGGAATAACCGGTGATAGGTTTGATTATAGCGTATATCACGTATTAATAGGCAGAAAAACGATAAAGCAGGCAACAATCTCTATCGAACAGTTTGCCATAGATCTGGTTCCTTCCGATATCTCTTTGATAGGAGCAAAGATCGAACTTGTTTCTTTTGATGGCAGAGAAACATTGCTCAAAAATGCAATATCAAAGGTAAACGGAAGTTACGACTTCATAATTATAGATTGCCCGCCTTCGCTCGGGCTTTTGACAATAAACGCTCTTGTTGCAGCAGATTCGGTGATTATACCGGTTCAGTGCGAATATTACGCAATGGAAGGTGTTGCTCAGCTTTTAAACACAATAAAACTTGTCAAAGCAACATATAATCCGAATCTTAATATCGAAGGGTTTCTGCTCACTATGTATGACAAAAGAAACAATCTTTCGATACAGGTTGCAAACGAAATCAGGGAACACTTTTCCGATAAGGTGTTTTCCACATACGTCCCTCGCAACGTGAGACTTTCGGAATCGCCAAGCTTCGGAAAACCGGCAATCTATTACGAAAAGATGTGCTCAGGCTCGCAAAGCTATCTTGCGCTTACAAAGGAGTTGCTCTCTGAAGCGCAGTAGTTTAGGCAAAGGGCTTTCGGCTCTTATTCCGGATATCGATAAAGAGGGTTTGACTTCTGTTCAAATTGATAAGATTACGCCCAATCCGTTTCAGCCTCGTCATAAATTTGATTCGGACAAACTTAAGGAACTGTCAAGGACAATCAAAAAAGAGGGGATTCTTGAGCCTGTTTTGCTTAGAAAGACTGAAAACGGCTATCAGATAATTGCAGGTGAAAGAAGAATTAGGGCTGCAAAACTTGCAAAAATTTCGGTCGTTCCGGCGATTATTAAGCAGGGAATAACCGATCTTCAGATGGCAAAACTTGCCTTGATAGAAAATCTGCAGCGTGAAGAGTTAACCTGTGTGGAGCAGGCGGAAGGGTATAGAAAACTGATGGAAGAGTTCGGATATACCCAGAGAGAAGTCGCCCAGATAGCCGGTGCCAAAAGGGCTACTATTGCAAACCTGCTTAGAATTTTGAATCTTCCGTCTGAGGTTATTGATTTACTTCAGAAACGTTTGCTTTCTTTGGGGCATGCAAAGCTGCTGCTATCTATTGAGGATGCAAAAAGACAGATTGAGCTTGCAAAAATGACTGTAAAAGAGCAGCTTTCTGTCAGAGCGCTGGAAAAACAGATTGAAAAAAATAGCTCGAAAGTAAAAAAAGCCGCTTACAACTACAAAAATTACGAGAAAAAGCTTAGCGGTTTGTTGGATCTTCCGGTAAGAATCAGTGGCAATAGAATTATGATACGCTTTGCCGGCAACGATGAGCTCGAGAAACTGATAAAACGACTTTCCGAGTATTTGAAAGCCGACCGAGAATTGCATAATTAAAAGCGAACGGATATGCTATGAGATGGGTGGTATCTGTCTTGATATTTATGCTCTTGTTCGGCTGTACTCCTATGAAAGGAGCATCGCCTAAGATAAAGCTTCCGCAAAATTATGCAGATTCTGCTTCGCATTCATCTCAAAGCAGTTACCGGTGGTGGCAAAGCTTTGGCAATAAAGAGCTTGACAGACTTGTTGATGAGGCGCTTAAAAATAACAGCGATATAAAAGCTGCAGCTGAAAAGGTGCTTGAGATGGCTTCGGAGTTTTCCGGCTCTTATGCAGCGCTTTTTCCCTCCTTATATGCAAATTTCAACGCATTGCGTCAAAGGGAAAACATTAAAAACAACATGACCGGCTCCTATGAGCGTTTTTACAGCAACAGTTTTCATCTGTCACTTTCTGCCTCCTACGAGATCGATCTGTGGAGACGTTTGTCTTCTTCTGAAAAAGCGGCAAAAGCTGCCCTGCTTCAATCGATTGAAAACAGAACGACAATAGTCCATGCGGTAATTTCCGATGTTGTGGATCTTTATCTGGAGCTAAGCAGTATAAAAAAGAGACTTGAAATCTTAAAAAAAGAGAATGCGATTTTACAAAAAGAGCTGCAGTTGCAAAAAAGGCGATATGAAATCGGAATATCCTCGCTGGAGGAATTTGTAAAAGCGCAAACCGCACTTGAGGATAATCGTATGGAAATCTCCGATCTGCTTAGGCAATTTTACGATAAAAAAAACAGTCTTATGAATATATTGGGAAGATATGAAGATATCAGGATAGATCGGTTTTTTGATTTCAGAAAAAAAGCGCCGCCTGTTTTGTCTGACCTGCCTTCTTCATTACTTTTGAAACGACCAGATATAAGAGAGAAGCTGTTAAAGGCAGAACAGATGAAGTTTTTGCTGAAATCGGCTCATTGGGCAAGATTTCCTCAGATAAAGCTGACCGGAAGCTACGGAAATCAAAGCGATGAACTCAAAAATCTTCTGAAACCAGAAACTTTGCTATGGCAGATTGCCTCAGGTATAACTGCGCCGATTTTCGATGCGGGAAAGTTGCGTTCGGTCGAGAAAGCATCGCTTCACCGTTACAATCAAGCCGTTATAGATTATGCAAAAACAGTGCTTGGCGCATTCAGAGAGGTGCAGGAGGGGCTTCGCAACAATAAAATTTTGCTCGATAAACGCCGATATGCCGAGGCTCTTCTGAAAGACTCAAAGTTGCAGGCTGATATTGCATACAACAGATACAGGACAGGATTGGAAGGACTTACAAATCTTTATAATGCCCAATTAAACTATTTGAAAGCAAGAGATCTTCTCAATCAAACGCTGCTTGCATTCTATCTTAACAGGGTTACTCTTCATAAAGCGCTTGGCGGAAAATGGTTAGACAAGAGGTGAAATTATGAATAGAAAGGTAAACAGCTCAATATTTCAGCTTTTGATTGTCGTACTGCTTATAGCAGCAGGGTTTTTTGCAGTTAAAATCTTAATAGCTACGAAGCCCTCCATACCAAAGATAAAACCTAAACCCTCTTTACCGACTCTCAGGGTTATAAAATCAAAACTAAAACCGGTCAGAATAACAGTTTCCGATTACGGAACGATTGAACCGTTTAGAAAAATTGATCTTTTGCCTCAGGTGAGCGGTAAAGTGGTCTATGTTTCAAAGAATCTGATTGACGGAGGTTCATTCAAAAAAGATGAGTTGCTTGTTGAAATTGATGAGAAGGACTATAGAATCGCCTACGATAAGGCTCTTTCGAATATAGAAAATGCAAAAAGTAAACTTGCTCAGCTCATCGCCGAATCGGAAGCGGCAAAACAGGAATGGAGAAGTTATAAACCAGGCATCAAGCCTCCCCCGCTTCTTATAAAAACCCCCCAGATAGCGGCGGCAAGAGCGGATTTAATGGCAGCTAATGCCAATCTCGAGATGGCAAAGCTTAACATCAATAGAACAAGGATATATGCTCCCTGCAACGGAAAGGTTTATTCGGAAAACGTTGCCAAAGGTCAATATCTCAACAAAGCCCAGAAATTTGCAACTATCTATTGCACCGACAAACTAAAGGTTGTTTTATATATAGATCCGGAAAATGCTCCTTTTCTGAAGATTCCCGGTTTCAACAGTGAGGAAGCCATAGGATCTGATGCGGATATTATTGAGTCACTTGGCAGAAGAAGATATATATGGCATGGCAAAATTATAGGTGCTGCGCCTGTTGATGAGAAGACAAGGACACTTCCGGTAATTGTGAGTATAGATTTGACCAATCAGTCAAGCCGCTATCTTGCAATCGGTTCGTTTGTCAAGGCTGTTATCAAAGGAGAGCTGATAAACTCGGCAATGATTCTGCCTCAAAGTGCTATTCGCAAAGATGATAACGGGGAAAACGGCGTTTTTATTGTGAAAGATGGCAAAATAGTTTACAGGCATATCAAGCTTATAAAGGAATCGGAAAACGGTGTTATTGTAGGGGCAATAAAAGATGGCGATCTGGTTGTAACTTCTGCCAGCAGCTTTCTTAAAGCCGGCATGAAGGTCAAGACAATAATTATAAAAAATAGATGAAAAATATAGTATCCTGGTTTGCCAACAACCATGTAGCGGCAAATCTTCTTATGATATTTGCGCTTGCGATGGGGATTCTTACCACTGTAAACTCAAAGGTGGAGATCTTTCCTGAAACTGCCTCCGGTCTTATATCGGTAAGCGTTTCATATCCGGGAGCAACACCTTCGGAGATAGAAAAGAGTATCGTAAAGCGAATTGAAGAGGGGATTGCCGGCATTGAGGGGGTAAAAAGCATAAGTTCCACAGCTTCAGAAGGTATTGCCTCGATAATAGTTGAGGTAAGAAACGGCTGGAATACAAGCAGAGTGCTTGATGACGTTAAAGCTGAGGTCGATAGAATCACGACGCTTCCTGATGAATCTGAAAAACCCATTATACGTGAGCTTACAATAAGGGCTCCTGTTATAAATATTGCCGTTTATGGAGACAGCGACGAGCATACCATAAGAAAAACAGCGCAGGATATCAAAGATGATGTAACGGCGCTTAAAAATGTATCGGAAGCCGAAATCATCGGCATACGAGATCCTGAGATTGATATTGAGATACCTGAGGCAAACTTGCGAAAATATCACATTTCCCTTGAGAAGGTGGCTCAGATAGTAAGAAACTCAAGCATTGATCTGGCTGCAGGTAATATAAAAACAAAAAATGGCGAGATACTGGTCAGAACAAAGGAGAGGAAATATTATGCAAAGAAATACCGGGATATTGTAGTAGCCAGCCGAAATAGCGGAGCAAGGGTAAAACTTTCTGATATTGCGGATATCAAAGAAGGCTTTGAGAATGTGGACAGGTTCTTTATGTTTGAGGGAAAACCCGCGGCGATAGTTCAGGTTTTCAGGGTTGGAGACGAGAATGCGCTGAGTGTGGCTCATGCTGTAAAAAACTATATCAGGAAAATAAAGCATAATCTGCCGGCTGGAATTCGGGTAAAAACATTCAACGACAGATCTCAGATACTCAAGTCGCGTATCGACCTTTTGCTGAAAAATATGGGCTATGGAATGATTTTAGTTATCCTGACACTCGGTATTTTTCTGGATAAACGACTTTCGCTCTGGATAACAATGGGAATTCCGACCGCATTTGCATTCGGGCTTTGGCTGCTTCCGCATTTTAATGTTTCAATAAATATGATATCTCTTTTTGCGTTGGTTATGGTGCTTGGCATTGTTGTTGATGATGCGATTGTTATTGGAGAAAGCATCTATCAAAAAAGAGAAGAAGGCTTAAATCCTATCAAGGCATCGATTGAAGGAACCGTAGAGGTTGCGGTTCCGGTAATATTTTCTGTTCTCACTACTATGGCGGCATTTTGGCCTCTTCTCAACGGAACAGGCGTAATGGGAAAGATTATACGAAATATTCCGGTTGTTGTCATACTGGTTCTGCTGGGCTCTATCCTGGAGGCATTGCTGATATTGCCGTCTCATCTTGCCAGATCCAAAATAAGGATAATAAAAACCGACAAAGAGCTGTTTATCAGAAGATATCTAAGAAAATTTATCAACGGTCCGTATAAAAAGATGCTGCGTTTTTCACTTAAATGGCGTTACGGGGTTGTTGCGTTTGGTATCTTTTTGTTGATGATTATTGTAGGTTTGTGGGCGGGAAACAGGATTGAATTTACCTATTTCCCGAAGGTTGAGGGCAACTGGCTGGTATGCGATATCACACTACCGGCAGGCAGTTCGGTTTCGACAACAGAGGCAATAGCCAAAAGAATAGAAAACGATGCAACAGAAGTTATCAGGGAAGCTGAGAAAAGACATTCTAAAAAGCCCGGGTCACTGATGAAATATATAGCTTTCGGTATCGGCGTAAAATTAAGACGAGGGCATGCCTCAGCAGGCTCATCTGATTTGGGAAGTAATTTTGCGCAAATTGTTGTTTCGCTTGTAGATAGTGACAAAAGGAAAGGGATAAGCTCCAAAGAGCTATTGAGATTATGGAGAAAAAAGGTTGGCGATATTCCCGAAGCTCAGTCGCTTACATTTCAGAGCGAGATATTCAGCGCCGGAAAGTCGATTTCAATCAATCTTTCCGACAGAGATGAGAATGCGTTGCATAAGGCAGTTGAAAGCCTGAAAAGCGCACTAAAAAAATATCCGGGTGTATATGATGTTTCCGATAGCTTTTTGGAGGGAAAAAGAGAATTGGAATTAAGCCTCAAACCCGAGGCTAAGACATTAGGATTGACTGCCGGTGATCTTGCCGAGGCGGTTCATAACGCTTTTTATGGAGCTGAGGCTTTGAGATTGCAAAGAGGCAGGGATGAAATAAAGGTTATGGTAAGATATCCGCTAAAAGAAAGAAGAATGCTCAGCTCTATCAGAGCAATGCGCATAATCAGACCTGACGGAAGCGAAATACCGCTTTCGGAGGTTGCCAGAATCAAAGAAGGATATGCTGCGGTTTCGATAAACAGATACGATCAGCAACGTGTTATAACGGTTGATGCTGATGTTGATGAAGCCGTTGAAAACGCCAATGATATAAGAAAAAGCATAATTGGAAGCGTAATTCCTAAACTGATGAAAAAATTTCCGGGTCTCAAATATACGCTTCAGGGTGAAGGAAAAGAGCAGAAAGAATCGATGTCTGATATAATGAGAAGTTTTATGATAGCGCTTCTTTTGATTTATATACTGCTTGCTGTTCCGCTTAAGTCATTTCTTCAACCTGTTTTTATTATGCTGGCAATTCCGTTTGGCGTCATAGGGGCTGTATTGGGTCATATTGCGCTTGGTATGAATCTGAGCATTTTGAGCCTGTTTGGTATCGTTGGATTATCCGGAGTGGTGGTAAACGATGCGCTTGTGCTTTTTGATGCGATAAACAGAAGGAGAAAAAAAGGCATGAACTCCTTTAATGCGATTATCGAGTCTGCAATTTCACGTTTCAGGGCTATTATGCTTACCACTTTAACCACGGTAGCCGGTCTTCTGCCGATTATTTCAGAGACAAGTCTGCAGGCAAAATTTCTTATTCCTATGGCTATTTCTCTTGCCGCAGGCGTGCTGTTTGCAACCTTGATTACACTTCTTCTTGTTCCGTGCGGATATCTTATAATGGAAGATATCTTGAGGCTTGTGAAAATATCAGATAAGCATGAGTGATAAAAGTAAGGAATATTTTGCCGATTTTTTGCTTTTTACCGTTACCCTCTTTTGGGGAAGCACATTTATCATCGTTAAAGAATCGATAGCAAGAATGCCGGTTTTCGCATTCTTGGGAATCAGATTTTTTATCGCAAGCATAGTTCTGTTTTTGATTGTTCTGTTTAAGATAAAAAATATAAATTATAAGCTTATAAGAGACGGTATTGTTCTCGGAGCGGCGCTTTTTTTATCTTATGCGTTTCAAACGGTTGCGCTTGTTTATGCAAAGGCTACCGTTGTAGGGTTTCTTACCGGATTAAATGTTGTTATTGTTCCGATATTATCTGCTCTGGTTTTAAAAAAACTTCCCGCCCTCTGGTCGATAACCGGTGTAATGTTTGCGGCAGTGGGTATTTTTATGCTCTCAGGCGGAAGATTTTTGCTTGAAAGGGGCGATATACTGGGGATAATTTGTGCTCTGTTTATATCAATACATATCCTTTTGACGGATCGATATTCCAAAATGCATGATGTCTATCTGTTGACATTTGTAGAGATACTCTCGGTTGCCGTTTTTTCTACCGTTGTATCGTTGCTTTTTGAACCGCGATTTTTTCCTCGGAAATTCGATAATTTTTTATTGTTTTCATTTTTAATAACAGCAGTATTTGCCACTGCGTATGCTTTTATAATACAAACGGTAGCTCAAAAATATACAACTCCCACGAAAGCTGCCCTGATTTTTACCGCTGAACCTGTGACTGCCGCAATTTTTGGCTATATCATAGGCGGGGAAGTTTTGACTATGAGAGGATATACGGGGGCATTTCTCATATTTGCCGGTATTATCATGGCAGAATTTTTTCCGATGATGCGCAAAAAATGGCAGCGCGTTTAAAAAACCGCAATTTCAGATGAGCTTCAAAGAAAAATAGAATTATAAGACATTTAAAATCGTTTCACAAAGCTGTGGCAATACGGATATTTTTCGGTTTTCAGGTAATAGTGTTGGTGATAACTTTCAGCTTTCCAAAACCGTCCGGCCTTTATGAGCTTTGTTGCCACCTTATAGCCTTTCAGGTTTAATATCTTTATCAGTTTTTCAGCGATCTGTTTTTGAGCATCGTTAATATAAAAAATCGCCGAGTGATACTGTTTTCCGATATCATGACCCTGACCGTTAACCTGAGTCGGATCGTGTATCTGAAAAAAAAGCTTTGCCAGTTCCTCAAAATCGGTTTTGGTCGGGTCATAGATAACCTGAGTTGTTTCGTAATGTCCGGTTTCTCCTGCGCACACCTCATCGTATGTGGGATTTTGCAGTTTACCTCCCATATAACCTACTTGCGTAAGAATAACTCCCTCAAACGATTGAAAATAATATTCAACTCCCCAGAAACAGCCGCCTGCAAAATACGCCTTTTCCAGTTTTTCCTCGGAAACAAAAGAGAGCGAAACCGAATTTACGCAATATCGGGTATTTTTCGTGGTAAACTGCTCTCCTGTGAAGATATGCCCAAGATGAGCATCGCAACGATTGCATAGAATTTCGGTTCTCAGTCCGTCTGCGTCGGGTATTTTCTTTATTGACCTATCGATTGCATCATCAAAACTTGGCCAACCGCAGCCGGCGTCAAATTTATCTTCGGATATGAAAAGCGCCGCATTGCATCTTTTGCACAGATAGATTCCGTTTTTGAAAAATTTGTTATATTTTCCGCTGCCGGGAGGCTCTGTTTGCTTGTCGATTATCACCCGTTTTTCATAGTCGGTAAGTTTATTATATTTCATTTTTACCTCTTTTGTTTTTAAATCTTGCGGTCGATTGAACTGCTTTGATATAAATCTATTTCTGTTTTTCGCTTTTGCAATATCGAAATTTACTTTATTGATTTTGCGCGATTTTTAAGTAAAGCGGTATATTATGATATTGCTTATTTAAACACTTGACAAGGATAAAAGAATATCTATAGTGAGTAAAAAAAGGCGTTCACAGTGAAAATATGCGCGAAGCGTTACTTTTGCAACTGTTTCTTAGCAAAATACAAGGAAGAATATAATCTATGGCTTCTACCGCTATAGTCCGCTCTTATATGAGCGATGCTGCGATTATAGCCGGCGGACTGATTACACTTGGTGTTCTGATAATACCGTTGCCTTCGTTTTTGCTGGATTTTACGATAAGTTTAAGCTTTACGATAGCAATACTGATTCTTTTTGTCGCCATCTATATTTCAAAACCGCTTGAATTTTCAACATTTCCGTCGCTTTTGCTTATAATAACCATCTATCGGCTTGCACTTAATGTCGCAACAACACGGGCTATTTTGCTGCACGGTCATGCTTCAGCCTCTGCGGCAGGACATATTATAGAGACGTTTGGTTTTACGGTTGTCGGCGGAAACTTTGTTGTCGGTATAATCGTATTTTCAATATTGGTCATAATAAATTTTATAGTTATAACAAAAGGTGCCACAAGGATAGCAGAGGTCACCGCACGTTTTACTCTTGATGCAATGCCCGGAAAACAGATGAGTATCGATGCGGATTTGAACGCCGGATTGATTGATGAGGCTACCGCAAGAGCAAGAAGAGAGAGTATTGCAAAAGAGGCTGATTTTTACGGAGCTATGGATGGAGCAAGCAAATTTGTAAGAGGCGATGCGATTGCAGGACTGCTTATAACGTCGATTAATATTATAGGCGGTATAATCATAGGTGTTGTTCAATACAATATGCCGATAGCAGCTGCTGTGGATCGGTTTACCGTCCTGACGGTGGGAGACGGTCTTGTAAGCCAGCTTCCCGCGCTCATAATCAGTAGTGCGGCAGGGCTTGTTATATCGAGAACATCCTCAGGAGAAACCAACCTTGCATCAGGTTTGACAAAGCAACTGCTTGGTCATTCCAAATCGGTTGCAACAAGTGCTGCAATTCTCTTTGCTTTGGCGCTTGTTCCGGGTCTTCCAACCGTTCCGATAATGATGTTTTCATCTATAATGGCGATTTCGGCATACACAAGTTATAGGGCAAGAATCAGAATGGAAAAAGAAAAAGAAGATGTTAGGCAAAAAGAAAAGACCGAAAGTGCCGCTAAGGCAAAAACCGAAAATATAACTGATCTTCTAAAAGTGGATATGCTTGGTCTTGAAATAGGCTACGGATTGATATCTTTGGTTAATCCAGATGAGGGCGGAAGTCTGCTTGAGCGGATCAGAGGCATAAGGCATCAGCTTGCCCTGGAGATGGGCATTATTGTTCCGCCTATCAGAATAAGAGACAATCTTGAGATTGACAAAAACGAATATATCTTTTTGATAAACGGTTCAGAAATCGCAAGATACACAATATTACCTGATAAATTTCTTGCAATGGGCGGAATAGGCGAGTTAGAAAAGGCGATACCGACTCACGAGCCTTCATTCGGGCTTGATGCATATTGGATTGACAAGTCAAATCAGCAGGATGCCCTAAAGCATGGCTATACCGTTGTAGATCCGGCAACCGTTATCGCTACACATGTATCTGAGATTATAAAGAGCCATGCCGCCGAGTTGCTGACCAGGCAAGATACCCAAAAACTGCTTGATACTTTAAAAGAGCAGTATCCTAAGGTTGTCGAAGAACTTGTTCCAAAAACCCTTTCGCTCGGGGTGGTGCAGAAAGTATTAAAAAATCTTCTTTTAGGCGGCATTCCGATAAGAAATCTGCTGACGATTTGCGAAACATTATCCGACTATGCATCCTATACAAAAAACCCGGATCTTCTGACCGAGCAGGTAAGAGCGGCGCTTTCAAGAACCATAACCGACAGATTTAAGGATCAGGACGGAAAACTTCATGTCATATTTGTTTCGCCGGAGGTTGAAAAAACAATCGAGGAGGCGATAAAAGGCACAAACAAACTTTATCTTGCGCTTTCTTCTGAAGATGCGGATAAGATTGTGAAATCTGTATCCGAATTAATGAAGCAATCGGCAGAAAACGGTAATGACGCTGTTTTGATTGTTAACCCTAAGATACGTCAGCCGCTTGAGGATTTTCTACGCAGAAACATCAAAAATGTTCATGTTCTTTCTTTTGCTGAGATCTCAGATAACGTAAATATCGAATCGGTTGGTGCGGTAAGTTGAGATATAGGACATATACAGCACGCTCCCAAAGTGAAGCTATAATAAAAATTAAAAACGACCTTGGACCTGATGCTACCATAGTTTCGGTAAAAAAGGTTAAAAAACGTTCATTTCCGCACTGGATAATACCGAAAGAGTTTATAGAGATTGTGGCTGCTGTCGAGGATTCTTCTGTAAAGCAGAAACCCGCAAAAAAGGCTGAAGCAACTCCTATTACATACAAAAAAGAAGATGCTTCGCGCCTGGTTTATGAAAGACGTGTTTCAAAAGACCTTTATGAAATCAAGAAAATTATTGAGAAAAATTTTTCTGATATCGACTTTGCCGATCTGTTGAAGCGAATAAGAAACGATCTTTCGGTTCTTAAAGATTCTATCAAAATTTACAAAGACAAATCGATTCCGTTTGAGCTGCGTGAGCATATCAAAAAAGCTGATAAAGCGGGAATAGACCCTAATCTGTCAAGAAAATTTGCCACCGATATCTCGGAAAATCTTCCGCATGATGAGTTGTCGGATTATCAAAAGATTAACGCACTTTTTACAAAGATGATTGCGCAATCTATCAATGTGAAAAATATAGATTTTAATCAGGACAAAAAGGTTGTCTGCCTGATTGGTCCTACCGGCGTCGGCAAGACCACAACAATAGCAAAATTAGCCGCAACCGCTATGATAAAGCACAAAAAGGATGTTGCAATCATAACATTGGATACATACAGAATAGCTGCCGTTGAACAACTTGCGAGCTATGCGAAGATTATGAGCATGCCTATGGAGGTTGCTTTTGATAAAACAGATGTCGAGAATGCCATAAAAAAATTTGACAACTATCAATTTATCTTTATCGATACAGCCGGAAGAAGCCAGAAAGATGCCGATCATATAAAGGAGATAGCCGATTCGTTGCCTGCTGAGGAACTTGATGTTCTGCTCACGCTTGCTGCTAATGTCAAAGATGAAGATATCGAAGAAAGCTATAAAAGTTTTGGGATTGTGCCTATTAAAGGCATGATATTTACAAAGATTGACGAGGCAAATAATCTCGGCTCTATATTTAATATCTCATTCAAGAGCAGGCTTCCTATCTATTTTTTTGCAACTGGTCAGAGGGTTCCTGAGGATATATTAGTTCTTGAGCCACTTGAGATAGCCAATATGATTTTGAGAAATGAGTGACCAGGCAACCGGTTTGAGAAGAATGGTGAGTAAGAACACCCGTTATATCGTGGTCACATCGGGAAAAGGCGGAGTCGGAAAAACAAATATCTCTGTTAATTTGACATTGGTGCTTGCAAAAACAGGCAAAGAGGTGATGCTATTTGATGCGGATCTGGGACTTTCGAGCGCTGATCTGGTATTGGGTGTTGCTCCGAAGTATAGCATGAACGACCTTATTGAGGGCAGAAAACAGCTT
>JALWSW010000186.1 GCA_027080125.1 Campylobacterales bacterium
GTGTGGAAAATGCCACAAAAAGGATATAGACAATCTCACCGGTTCGCTGCACGGCACACTTGCCGGAGCCATAGCGATAACCCGCTATATATGGGGAGCTCAAAAGTCAGCCAAACCTGAGTATGCAATTAAAGCAACAAAAAAACTGAAAGAGCTAAAAATTGCCGGCAAACCGAATGGTAAGCCCTCATCTCTGGTAAACGATTTTTTGCGAAGGAAATGCCTGAGATGCCATCTTTACAATAACGGCACAGATGCAGAGGTTGGCTCAGCAGGACTATACCGCTCAACCGGATGTGCAGCATGCCATATGAGATATACCGAAGAGGGCAGCTACGAAGGATCAGACGGTTTAATGAAAGACAAAAAGGTATATTCGAAAACTCATCAATTCTTTAAAGTTCCGTCTATGGCTAACTGCTTGTCCTGCCACAATAATAAATTTGTCGGAACCGATTACCTCGGACTGTTTCCTCATGATTCTGCCCATTCGTTTAACTCGCCCATACTTCCAAACGGAAGATTCCCTGAAGCCGCCTACGGGATAGAATCTCATCACCTGATAAGCGACATTCATTACAGAAAAGGACTGATATGCGTCGATTGTCATAAAAAAAGCGATGCAATGGGCGATGGAAAGCTTTATTCCTCGGAGACAGAAAAAAATGCCATTAAGGTAGCTTGCCAGAGCTGCCATGGCGGATTTGGCAGGTTTCCTGATTTGAAATGGGTTAAATATAAAAAAGGGAAATATTATTTTAGGTCGATTAAAGGACAAATTTATGATATCAAACAATTCAAAAAGACAACAGCGCACGGATTATTTCACAAAAATGTGGCATGTTCTGCATGTCATTCGGCATGGCAAAATGAAAATTACGGGCTTAATCTTCTAAGAGATGACGGGTCAGAATATGAAATATGGAAAAATTTGGCAAGTGAAGATCCGTATCTTGAAGATTTTTTGACTAAAGCGCTGAAGAATTCAAACCGTGACGGAAAGATTCCGCAACCTGAAATGCCCGATAGAGTCACAGGAAAAATGCATAAAGGAATATGGTATTCGGAATGGATTATGAGAAGATGGAGCTATTTTACCCTTGGAATCACAAACTACGGAAAGATTAAGATATTGCGTCCGTTGTTTGGGTATAGGCTTAGCTACAAAGATGCAGACGGAAATCTCATCATCAACAATACGAATAAGTCAGGCGAGGAAAAGATGAGCGGATTCGTTCCGTATGACCCGCACACCACAACCCTTTACGGAAAATCGTGCGCTATGTGTCATGAAAATCGCTATGTACTAAACAAAAAAAGGTTGTTGAAAGAGGGTGTTATGAAACTGCTTTACGGAAAAGTCATAAACGGCAAAAATCTGCCTAAGGAGGTGCAACGGAAAATGCAGTCAATTTTTTACAAAAAGACTGCAGCCGGAATGTTTTACAAGGAAAAATAATTAAGTTTCTACTATTTTCTCATCGTGGCGAGGTTTGCTTACTTTTTGATCGTTCAAAAAGTAAGGGAGTAAAGTTTTGGTCATTCAAACGGAACTTCCGCTATAAAAATGACAAAAAAGCCTGTATCCCCTTATGGATACAGGCTTTTTAGCTTTTTATCTATATTTTTTTCTTATCTCAGCTTTATCTCCAACCGGTCAATCATTTGTTGCTGATGAGGCAGCAGGTTCTGCGGAACTATGGTTTTTGTTTCCCCTTCGCATTGATATTCTATATAATGTATCTTATCCAAGCTTTCAATTATAAACTGACGTGTGAAGTTTAATTTTTCTAATTTATCTGTAATGCACTTTACAATCATATAAGCCAGCATTGCCACAAAGACATGGCCTCTTGTGCGTTTTTCTTTTCTAACAAAGATTGGTCTAATCTCCTCCAATGTGGTTTTTATAGTTCTAAAGGCAAACTCTATCTTTGATAGATCTTTATATCTGTCATGAGCTGTTTTTGCATCAAGACTCTCTTTCGGAGCATCTGTTTTTACAACATAGCAGCCGTCTAACTCCTCTTCTTTTTTCTTTCCCTCAGTATCTGTCTCTATAATAATCTCCCGATCTTTTACCTTGCTGATTATTATTGTATTTAATCTTAAGGCTGATATCTTATCGTCTATCTTTTTTAGGGCTGCTTCTGTTTTAGCTCTTTTATGTTCTTTCAGATAGAGGTTTTGTTTTGCTATCAGCTTTGATATATATTCTATCTTTGATTCTCTGTTTCTCTTAATCTCATCTGACCTGACAGGATTTCTTCTTAAGATATATCGTATATGATCGGCCTCTACTTCAACAATATCCGTATCAAACAGGGCAAGCTGTATTTTACCTTTGTCTATTAATCCTCTTATCTGCTGTTTGGTTATTGTTGTCAGATAGTTCCATTTATATCTATCCGATGTTATCTCTTCTATCTGAGCACTCTTTATCATTCCTTTGTCCCCGACAAAGATTACTCTTTCTACACCGAAGTTATCTTTCAGCTTTTCCAACTGATCCGATACCGTTTTTGTATCACCTGTATTGCCTTTGAATACCTCTACCGACAGCGGATAACCGTCGCTGTCGGTTAATAGTCCTATTACTATCTGTTTTTTACCTTTCTTTTTATCTCTGTTGTAGCCGTATTCTGCCAATTCATTTTTATCGCCTTCCAAATAAGATGAAGTTACATCATAGAGAAATATATTTTTGACAGGTTTTCCTTTTGTGCGGTACTTATATATCTTGTTCTCTATTGACCTCTGATTCTCGCTTAACCAGTCAAGGTTATCGTACAATGAATCTTCGGTAAAGCTATCCGGCTTTAGTATCTGCTCTATTGCTTCTCCTTTTATCCACTCATTAGCAAGATAGTTTCTTGAGCCATGTGAAATTATTCTTCCTGCTATCTGAAACATTGCCAGTTTAGCCTGTTTTGAATTGCCGAGCGCTTGGGTTATGCCCAAACGCTTTGCAATCTCTAAAACTGTTAGAATGGCGCCAAACGATTTTCCCGTAGAAAGTTTAAGATCAGAAACCGTCTTTATCTCCTGACCTTTTATGAGTTTCTCCAATCCTGCAACTAATCTTTCAGGCCATTTTGACAGATTGGAAATGATACGGTGTTTTACCTTTCCGTCTTCTCTGTAGTTTTCCATAAGAACCACAGAAGAGTAGGTTTTTTTCTTTGTTTTCTTATATATTCTTTGAATAAACATCTTGGCTATGAGTATACAATAGAATAATACAAAATGCAAGCATTTTGTAGATATTAATTATTATATTCTTAGCCACACATTCTATGCAGTTTCAAGCAAATCCCCAATACTATATTGGGTTTATTGAGATTTTTGCGGAAATTTCGGCGGAAGTTCCG
>JALWSW010000187.1 GCA_027080125.1 Campylobacterales bacterium
ATCCCAAACTGCTCATCCTCTTCCAAATACACCCTCATATTTCAACCCCCTTTTCTTGATTTATCTATAATATAATACCTTTTTTTAATTTGTCAAGTTTTTTTTTACTTTTTTTTATATTTTTTTATATCATAAGAAACTTATACGACCTTGCAAAGTCCCCCCAAAACCCTTTAAGATAATTTATATAGTAGAGGGATTGATGATGCGACCGGTTGTTTACCCATCATTACTCGATAATCCAGCCTGCGTTTTTTGCCCACGCGCAGGCTACAAACCTCCTTCCGGTCAGCCATCTATCTCTCCTCCCTTAACATAGCGGCGCATCTATGCGTAAGGTGCGCCGCAAAGAAAACCACACGCAAGGAGGAAGTTTGATTGTAAAAGCGGATCTGGTAAAACTAATAGCCGGAATTGCAATACTGATTGCAATTCAATATTTCTCTGCAAGAAAAATGTACATAACAAGCTCGCTGATTGCGGAAATCCCGCTGTTTACGATGTTTGCCTATAGCATTTCATATCAACCCAAAGAAACATCGTTGTATCTTGCCTTATTCGCATCGGTCATAAGCATAACAATGTTTCTTGTCTATTTCATAGCAGGCAGCAATAAGATTGCCGGATTAATCATTCTAATCACGGTATGGCTGATTCTATCGGCTGTGCTAATCAAAATCTTAGGAGGAGGAAAATTGCCATGATGGAACGATTATTGTCAAAACTCACGGTTCCTTCCGATGTCCTACAGGCAGCGGCATATTCTCTTTGCTTGCAGACAGGAGCAGTCGGATGTTTTATCAGCACGGACAGTCTTAACTATATGGATGTGGTTGTAGGCTCGATGAGAGTCAGAAGATCATCAGACAATCCGAACGGCGTAAGCGTTGCGGACATAAAAGAATTAGACCGTTACTCCGGATATATGCAAAACGGCATCTATTTCTACAGAACCGTTGTTGACTGGTACGTAGGAGTGGACAGTCCCTTGTACCCAAAACATACCGTTGAACGTTATATAGATAGAGTAATTGAAGCTACATATCCGGTATATAACATTCTCAAGGCTCAAAGCTCCAAAATCAACAATGTTGATGCCCTGACCGGCTGCTTGACGAGAGCGGAATTCTTCAAACATATTAGCTCGCACTTTAAAACCCTGCTCGTCAAAGACCTGCCTCTCTACATCTTCTATATGGACTTTAACAACTTTAAGATTATCAACGATACGCTCGGTCACGATATGGGCGATGCGGTGTTGCGTTCCATCGCCTCGGAAATCAAAAACATATTCCTCGGATACGGCAGTCTCTATCGTGTCGGCGGAGACGAATTCATCGGCATTGCCTTCGGCATAAAAGACGACCAGGCTCAATTCATCGCCAAACAGATAGAAAGCGTAACAAGACAGGCGCCCTGCGGACTGTTCGTCAGCATATCGGTCGGTATCAAAAGGTTTACAAAAAATGAATATAAATATGACAAAAACAGCATAGACGACACAATCAAACAATATGTTGCCGATGCCGAAAGCGGTATGTACTCGCACAAAAAAGCGTTAAAAGCCGCAAGCAAAAGTAAAAACGTCATAATATGTTCTTCATGTCCCTACCGGCAGAAACAATCCATAGCTTCAACAGTCTAATGATTGCAATAGATCCTGAGTCAAAAAAACCTGCTTTTGCTCTCATTTCCAGACATCAGCCCAATGCAATATTACTCGATCAGCTTCCGCTTAATCCTATTGCAAAATGGTATTCTCTGTTTAAAGAAAACGAAATCGGCACCCTAATCATAGAAAGCCAATATCTTGACCGCTCCAAAAGTCCGCAATCTCTTCTGACGCTTACCATGTCAGCAGGGATGCTCATAGGCATCGCCAAATTGCTAAACATTAAAATCATAACCGTATCACCCTCAACATGGCAGTCAGCTATGCTTGGCAAAGGCAATAGAAAAACACTTAAACAGCTTTCCGTAATGCGAGCATCATCAGAATTGGAAACAAACGTCAACGATCATATAGCCGATGCCTACAACATGCTTCAATGGTATCGAACATTCGAAAAACAAAGCTCAACAGCAAAATCAAATCATAGGAGGTCTTTATGTCATTAAAGAAAATCGGCGCGCTTTGGGTCAACGAAAGCCCAAAAGCAGGAAGGTATTTAAGCGGTCAAATCGACTTCGGAGCGTTGGGAAAATCCGACATCGTCATCTTTGAGAACAACAAAAAGGACGATCCCGACTCTAATTTGCCCGACTACGCAATATTCCTTTCGGAAAAACAAAATCAGGAGGATTAATTAATGGCAAAAAAAGAACAAACCGGCAAGAAACCGCTTGTAGAAACATTGATTGATGCTATTGAACATTCCGTCAAACGCAGAAAGAAAAAACCGATCAAGCGCAATCCTAAAATCAATCGTCAAAACAGAGTTTTCACTCGATGAAATGGGTTAATCATAAACTTATCGCAGGCGCGACAGGATACGCCCTGACCGGCAATATTGCCTTTACCGCAGCATCAATCCTTTTTTCCACCGTTCCGGATTCCATCGAATTTCACAATTACAAAACAGGTACAAGCGTATTCAAACACAGAGGCAATTCTCATAATCCATTAGTCTGGCTGATTGCTTTTGCAGTTCTGTATATCGGCTTCCGGTTCATACTTCCTTATTCAGTAATCCAAATTGATGCCATTATTTCAACACTATATCCCAATCTTGTTCAATATGTCCCGTCAATGCTGGTTTACAGTTTCTTCGGTATGGTTTACGGCGTATTCATTCACCTGATAACCGATGCCATGACGATGGGCGGAATACCCGTAGGAAAAAGACACCATTTTGCTTTAAGATGGTTCTACACCGGCAGTTCACAAGAATACCTGACTTCGTTTTCAATTGTTGCAGTATCAATCTTCATTTCTATAGTAATATAATGGCAAACTTAATCAAACAAGCTACCTGTTTAACCAAAGCATTGCTAAAAAAATACGGAACACCGATTTTCATCTTCATGCAAATAGACATGATGCTGATCAACCTGTTTTTTCTTTACCTGTCTTACGAAGGATTTCAATGTATGAGCAACAGAGCCAAACTGCAAAAAAACTACGAACAATACCTGATTACCGTTCCGCCTATATCAAAAGCGCCGACAGTTTCGAAAAAAAACATTGTCGGCAAAGACAATCAAAAAACAGGAGGTAAGTAAATGATAAAGTCATACCTTGCGTCCCGGGGAATAACACAAAAACAGTTTGCATCCGAACTTCACATCAGCCGTTCCTATATGAGCC
>JALWSW010000188.1 GCA_027080125.1 Campylobacterales bacterium
AAGCGGCATATCCGAGATTAAGCATCTCAAAATGATATTGCCATACCTTAAATCCCATGTTTATCAGTTTGTCATATTTGACGCACAGATCATATCCGCTGCTTATACCGGTGCTGCCAAATACAATATCCTCATTTTCCATCTCCGGTAAATCAGAGAAAGAGATATTCTCAAGTTCAGCTATAAGTTCTTTTGTTTTGATGACCCATTTATCGTAGATCTTGTCCCAGTTTTTATAATAGTATCCCGCCCTTTTCATAAACAACGGAATTCTTGATTCTATCTCCTTCGGATCGCTGATGCCAATAGGCGTTATATAAACATATCCGTTAACGATTCGATGATCTATTCCTTTTGCCGGAGGAACCATAAAAATTCTTGTATTGTATTGAGACAGTGCCAAAAACCATGCTTCATCCCATATAAGATCAAACGGATAGTGAGGTTCAGGATAGTGAAGCCCGTCATAGTACCACAGCTGGTTGCTCTCATAATCCATTCTTTCCTTATCTGTCTTTGAGAACTGATAATAGAAAGGATACATCTCCTCCCAGCCGTCTGTTCCCTCAATCGGTTTTACCTCATGCGGATCCAAAAACTTTTTCGCCATCTTTACCCCCTTTAAATTTTAATTTACAATGTTATCCATCTTGGTTTTTCAAATCTTTCAGTGGAGCGTAAAATTCTGCTAGAATAATCGGTTATAATCTCCTTTTTCAGAAGCTTTTCCAACTCTCTGAAATCTTCATTATTCATTAATCTCGCTATGTCATAAGGATCTTTAAAGCTCATCTCAAGCAGATAATCAGAGATTCCTCCATACAAAATATGCCATTCTTCAGTAAGTTCGACAAAATCAATTTTTTTTATTACTTCAACAGCTTTTTTTATAAATGCTCTGTACAACTCCTTTTTTTCCGGCTTTACCGTATAATAGTGATTCCATTTCCACACACCTTCCTGTATCTGGTATTTCTCTAATCCTGTCCTGCCGGTAGATATTGCAAGCAGACTCCTCTTGTTATCCACATAAGTTAGCAACTCATTGTTTAGTTTTATAAAATTTTCATTGAGCACGCATCTATTTATTTCGCTTATATCATTGGCTGTAAAACATGCAATCGTCGATGGTCCCATTCCGGCTTCAACATAATATCCTCCGACGATTTCCAATCCAGCAGCTTTGGCTACAGGGTTATATTTATTAATAATAAATGAGGAATATTCATCTTCCTTTGATCTGATTATATCCCAATACTGAACGTATAAAATATTCATAGACCCTCCTACCGCATAATTTTTCTTCCCATAAAGATGTTAATATAGATATGCTACAAATCAAGTTAAATTAATTTATAATTGATATAAGTTTTTTTAGAGAATTGATGATCTGTTTCAGAAAATTTGCTACTTATCGCCTTTTTTCATCGGAATATAACTCATCACGCATTCTACAAAATGCCTTACTTTCGGATTTTCATACCCCTCTTTATATAACATCATTTTTATATCCATGAAAAATTTCATATTGCGTTTCATCCTTATTCTTTTCAGTCTTCCGGTATCAAGCTCGTTTCTTACCGTTGAGATTGACAAAAAGCTGATGCCCTTACCTGCAAGCACCATCTTTTTGATAAGATCGGAGTTCTCACATTCCACACTAATTGGTAATTTGACTTTCTTAAATCTGTTCTGGATATATTTTCTTGTTGCCGATCTTACATCTCTCATAATGATTGTCTCATTTAATATATCGGCAATGGTAACTGATTTTTTCTTCTGTATCGGATGCTCAGGAGCTGACACAAGACATATTTCTTCTTTTCCGAGCATCACAACCATCATCTCTTTCTTGTTAATGCGTCTGGATACTTCACCTGCGATAATAATATCGAGCTTTCCGTCTTGCAATTTTTTAAAAAGATTTTCGGAGCTGTCTATATCAATTTTTATTCCCACTACAGGATATTTTATTCTGTATTTATTCAGAACCTCAAACAGCAATGTTTTTGAATAAGCAAAGGTTATTCCGATTCTCAGTTTTTCCGGTCTATTTTCATCCATTTCCAGAAGCTTTTGTTCCAACTCATCTAGTTTACTAAAAACCTTTTCAAGATATTCCATCAGAATTTTGCCTTTTTTAGTAAGCAAAAAGTTTTTCTTATCAGCTATAAGCTTTATCTTTATGTTTTTCTCTAAATTGTTTACCTGCATCGTTACGGCAGGTTGGGTTAGATACAGACGATTTGCCGCCACAGAAAAACTTTTCTCGCAGGCAACAACATAAAAATAATATAGTTGTTTCAGGTTATCTTTTAACCTAAGAGTCATACACCCGCCTATTGCAAAATAATTAACGGCAAAAATCCACCGTCTTTTACAGATTCGTTTTAACTCATTCTATCTATGCCATCTGAGCCCTATTTTTGGACAAAGCTCACTAATTGGACACCTCGAACAAAACGGCGAAACCGATTTACATATATTCTGCCCGAATGCAACAAGAAGATCATTAAATCGTATCCAATATTTTTGAGGCAAGCACTTTCTCAATGCCATTTCAGTTTCAAACGGGGTTTTTGTATCGACAATGCCAAGTCTGTTTGATATCTGATGAACATGAGTATCAACGCAAATTCCCGGTTTATTATATCCGACCGTCACAACAAGATTAGCGGTTTTTCTGCCTACACCGGGCAAATGCAAAAGCTCATCAATGCTATCAGGAACCTTATCGTTATATTTATCATGCAAAATATTACAGATTTTTACAATATTTTTTGCCTTCACCCTGTAAAATCCTACAGGATAGATGAGTTTTTCTATAACAGATTCTCCCAAATCTGCCAACTGCTTTGGGGTATCGGCATGCTTCATCAATCTGAATGTCGCATCTCTTGTTGTCTGGTCCTTGGTTCTCAGACTTAAAACGGTAGAGATCAATATCCAGAACGGATTGCTGCTGCAGGCAACCTCAGTTACAACCGGAACCTTCCAGTTTTTCAGCTCCCCTGATAATATTGCAACAATCCGGTCTATCTTAGATACTTTCGGTAAATTTTTTATTGATTTTAATCTCAATGCCTTTTTTTAGTTCAGCGATCTTTTTTTGCAATATATCAGATTCCTTCTGCTGCAAAAGCTGCCGCCTTATAACGGCTTTCTTGCTCAGATAATCTTTTTTGTCAAACCTGCTCTTGTTTTTAAAGGCAACGATATTGTATAAATTTTCATTACTGCAAACGGCAATCTCACCTTTTTTTAACTGCTCCAATTGTTGCGGCAAGTATCCGAGCTGAAG
>JALWSW010000189.1 GCA_027080125.1 Campylobacterales bacterium
CAAGGTGAACCATTGTGAAGATTGCAAGATAATGCATCAATGCCGGAATTATCGCTGCGGCGGCAATTTTTATATACGGAATGCCGAGAAAATCAGCCATAATGAATGCTGCTGCTCCCATTATAGGCGGGGTTATCTGACCTCCTGTTGATGAGGTTGCTTCAACTGCGCCCGCATACTCTTTTCTGTAGCCGATTTTTTTCATAAGCGGTATTGTCAATGCTCCGGTTGTGACGGTGTTTGCAATTGAGCTACCGTTTATAGAGCCCAGAAGACCGCTTGATATTACCGAAACCTTTGCCGGTCCGCCTCTTGATTTTCCCGCTGCTGCCAGCGCAAGATCCATAAACAGTTTTCCCATACCGGATTTTTGAATTATTATTCCGAATAAAACAAAATGAAACACATAGGTAGCGACGACTCCTACAGGAATGCCGTATATTCCTTCCGTTCCGAGATACATATGTTGAATAATTCTTCCGAAATCGTAATTTCTGTGCGCAAAATATGCAAGTCCGGGAATACCAGCTATCTGCTCGCCAAAACGGGCATACATTACGGCAAAAAACGCAATTGTGGGAAGCGCAGGTCCGAGCGCTCGTCTTGCAGCCTCAAGTATAAGCAAAATGGCAACCGAACCCATAAATATATCGCGGTTGAAGAAAAGCCCACTCCGGGTTACAAGATTATTATAATCGACAATGAGATAGCTTGAAAAGGCAACCGCGGCAATACCGAGAAGTATATCGAAAAACGGAATCTGTCGAGGATCATATCTGTAATCTTTTCGTCTGATATGCAGGATTGATTTTATAAAGGTAAGCACAAGCGTTATGTTTGAGGCAAGATAGATAATCAATGCCCAAATTTTTACTCCGGTTGTAAGATTTTTAAGGTTAAAGTATCCGACAGATGAAAGATAGTAGATTATCGAATTCGGGATTAAAAGCAGCAATAGCGAGAAAAGCAGGTCGAAATAGGGAATCAGGGCGTTTTTCAGGGTTTCGCGCCGCTTGTAATAGATTGCAAACAGAAATGTAAATAACGGTATGAAATATGTCAAAAAGGTTATATTATTTAAAATATCTCTGTATTGATCGTAAGAAATCCATGCGGCAAATGATGCAAACAGAAGATCGTAGATTATATATTTGAGAGAATAGGGCTTATCATGTCCGCCTCTTATCGGATAAAGCAAAAACACAAGCAGAATGACAAAAGAGAGGTGAACGGCGCGATGCTTCAATTCCTGAAGTATGCCGAATCCGGCTGTATAGACGTGAAACAGTGACAGAATGCTTGCCAGAATCGTTATAACGATTGCTGAGATTCCTATAACCCGCCTGAACCGAAATTCCGGGTCATAAAGCTCGACTAATTCCTGTGCGCCTTTTCCCTCGAGAATATCGCCGCTTTTTTCAAGCAGCAGATTATCATCTATAACTTTATCTTTTTTTTCGCTCACGCTCATAAATTTTTACCTTTTTGGCAATATAGTCAGAAATAGCTGTTTTTGTCAAGAAAACCTCCGCTTGTGCGTAGCTATCGGTATAGCTTGGCAGGTTAAGTATTTTGTTTTCATAATAAAAAAATCCGGGATATTGATGCTGAACGGTGATGAACAGTCGTTGTATCGGTCTTGACATCTCCATCTCAAACCGACCGTCTTTAGCGTATTTAAGTTTGCCATATTCCGGCAGTCCGGCACCTCCCTGAGAGGAAAAAATCGATTTTTTTGTGATTATCATATCGTTTTTAGTGTTAAGATAATAATATTCATCGATAAAAGTTTTGGATACCGAATGATAATAACGTATATGCATTGTTTTGGATTCAACCGGCTGAACAAAAACCTCTTTTCCGTTTATCTTAACAATCAGAGTATCAATCCGTATCAGATAGCCAAGCGCCGCTAAAATAATAAAAAGTATAACTGCTATTGTAACTGTTTTGCGCATACAAAAAAATAGAAAAGACCGCCATTAAGGCGGCCTTTTTGCCTGATTACTTTATAAGGCCTTTCTCTTTATAGAAGCGTTTTGCTCCCGGATGAAGCGGTATTGCAACTCCGTCAAGAGCGGTGTCAAGTGTTATCAGCTTGCCCTTTGCATGAACTTTTGCAAGTATATCCCTGTGCTGCCAGAGCGCTTTGGTCATTTCATAAACCTTATTTGCAGGCAGTTTAGAGTCAACGACCCATTGTGCTATGGCAGATATTGTCGGAACAGGTTTATTTATTCCTTTGTATGTTCCTGCCGGAACTGTATCTTTGGCATAATATTTGTAGTTTTTAAGTATTTTTGCACGCAGTTTTCCTGATATGGGAATAATCTTGATTGGCGTTGTAATTGCAAGCTGCAGTATGCTTGAGGTAGGATATCCTGCCGTTACAAAAGCCGCATCAATCTGATTATCTGCAAGGCGTTGGGCAGCCTGAGCAAAACCGAGATAGTCAATATGCATATCCTTGAATGAAAGTCCTGCAGCTGTCAATATATTTTTTGCATCAATGGCAGTTCCGCTTCCAGCATTGCCAGGAACCACACGTTTGCCTTTAAGGTCGTAAATGGAATTTATTCCCGAATCAGCCCTTGCGACTATCTGTATCGTTTCGGGATACAAAGAGGCGATTGCCCTCAGATTTCTTATCGGCTTTTTACCCTTGAAAAGACCGGTTCCGGTATATGCCCAGTATGCCACGTTGTTCTGAACAAACGCCATCTCAACCTGATGTTTGCTTATGAGATTGCAATTTGCAACCGATGCGTTGCCGGTTTGAGCGGTAACAATGATATCGGTATTGTTTGAAAGGAGCTGTGCCAGAGCGCCTCCCAACGGATAATACGTGCCTCCGGTTCCGCCTGTTGCCAGCACATAGAATGTCCTCTGTTTTGCAAAGCTGTTGGCAGGACTGATGCCTAAAATCAGAATAGCCACAGCCACAAAACTTAAAATTAGTTTTTTCATAACTACCTCCTGTTTTTTAATTTATTTTATGATATGTTATAAAATATAATTTTCAAGCTGTTTTTCAATATTACTAAACAAAAGATGCGCTATCTGTAGCAGGACGGAATTCCAATATCGAGCATTGTTCTGAGCCCCGCTTTTGCATCGATGACCCGCGGAATTGCATTCACTGTAACAGCCGCAGTTGCTATGTCTCCGTTTATTCCGCCTGAAATTGTGCTGGTGATATTCGGATTGCCGTGTATGATAATTTCATCTTTACTGTTTGGATTTCCCAAATATGCCAGGAGCTCAAGTGATATAACCGGTTTGCTTTCAACAAATCCGTA
>JALWSW010000190.1 GCA_027080125.1 Campylobacterales bacterium
TTTCAGATGAATTGGAAGAGAATATATTGCCAAAGGGAAGAATCATAGTCGCTGCCTGCGGTTCCTCTTATAATGCCGCACTTTGCTTTAAATATTTCATCAACAGATTATGCGGAATTTCGGTTTCGGTTGAGTATGCTTCAGAGTTCAGGTATCAGCCTTATGATCTTGATTCCGATAGTCTTGTTGTGGTGCTAAGTCAATCAGGAGAGACCTCCGATACCAAAGAGGCGCTTCTGATTGCCAAAAATACAGGCGCAAAAACCGTTGCCATAGTCAACGGTTGGGAAAGCAGCATAGCAAGATTAGCCGATAAGGTAATCTATATGAATATAGGACCTGAGATAAGTGTAGCATCCACAAAAGCATATACTGCTGAGGTGGCATTACTCTATCTTCTTGCCTTGAGAATCGCCTCGGAAGCCGGCATGGATTATGAGCTTATCGATCTTTGGAAACAGAAATTGAAGGCAATACCGGCAATTCAGCAAAGATATCTTGAAAAAGCTGACAAGATAGAGGAGCTTGCGAAAAAATATTACAAAAAGAAAAACTTTTTATATATAGGACGTGGCATCGGATATCCGGTGGCAGTTGAGGGAGCACTCAAATTGAAAGAGCTCTCCTATCTACATGCGGAATGCTATCCGGCAGGTGAAATGAAGCATGGATCTATCTCCCTTATCGATGCCGATTTTCCAACAATTGCGGTCATGCCTGATAACTTATTGAAAGATAAACTGCTCTCCAATATCAGCGAAATAAAAAGCAGAATGGGAAAGGTGATAGTTGTTTCCAGCAATCCGGTTTCAGGCTGCGATTTTATCAAGATGCCAAAGATTGACTCCTGGCTTTCTCCGCTTGTCTATATAGTTCCGCTTCAGCTCTTTTCCTATTATGTGGCAACCCTTCTTGGAAATGATGTTGACCAGCCCAGAAATCTCGCTAAATCGGTTACCGTAGAATAGCTATGAAAAATAGTAATAACTCTTATGTCGTATTGAATAAAAGCCAACAGGAGGCTGTTTTTGCCGATGATACTCCTATGATAATCTTTGCAGGTGCCGGAAGCGGAAAAACAAGAGTGCTTACATACCGCATTAATCATCTTATAAAAAGTGGCGTTCCTGCAAATTCGATTCTTGCCATTACCTTCACCAATAAGGCTGCAAGAGAGATGGCTGAGCGAATCGATACCGTTGTATCTGGCAGGCAAAAGCCGACAATCGGAACCTTTCATTCGGTATGCGCAAGAATCTTAAGAGAAAATGCCCATCGCCTCGGATACAGCAGCCGTTTTGTCATATTTGACGGATCAGACCAAAAATCGATGATAAAAAAGATTGTCAAGGAGCTTGAGCTTTCAGAATCTTTTTACAAACCTTCCATGCTTGTTTCAATCTATTCAAAATACAGACGTGATATGATTGATATTGAATCAATCGATGTAACAAGTCACTACAAAGCCGGGAGAATTAAGATTTTCAAAAGATACGAGAGTTTAAAAAAGGAATCCGACGGAATGGATTTCGATGACCTGCTGCTCAATGTCGTAAGGCTTTTTGAGGAAAATCCCGATCTGCTGGAATTTTATCGGGAGCGTTTCAGGCATCTATTTGTTGATGAGTTTCAGGATACCAATGCGATTCAGTACAGACTTATAAGATTACTTGCAGAAAAATATCGTTCAATATGCGTTGTAGGTGATGATGACCAATCGATTTACAGGTTCCGAGGAGCCGATTCCAAAAATATAGAGCTATTTATGAAAGATTTCCCGGATGCTGCTATTTTTAAGCTTGAGCAGAACTATCGCTCGACAAAGGCTATACTTGAATTTGCACATAAGGTTATTTCCAAAAACAGTCATAGAACCGATAAGCAGCTCTGGACAGAAAACCCGGAAGGTGAGCCGATAGATTTTATCCGGGTCGGCTCCGACAGGGATGAGGCAAAAAAGGTTCTCTCTATTATAGAAACAGAACATGGCAGAGGAAGAAACTACTCCGATATTGCTGTCTTTTACAGAATGAATTCGCAATCGCGCATAATAGAGCTTGAGCTTACAGGGGTTGTGCCGTATAAAATTGTAAAAGGTCACCGCTTTTATGACAGGCGCGAGATAAAAGATATCATCTCGTATATGCAGCTTGTGTTAAACAGAAACAACAATGTCTGTTTTGAAAGAATTGTGAATGTACCCTCAAGAAAGGTGGGCAAAAAAACCATCGAGCTTTTAAGAGAGGAAGCCTTAAAAAACGGCTGTTCGCTTTTTGATGCTGCAAAACTGTTTCTGAAAAAGCGAAAAAATGCGGGGCTTGACTCCTTTATCGGGCTCATCGAAAAGGCGGAAAAAATAGGCTCAATAGTAGAGCTTTTCGATTATCTGATTGAGCAATCCGGTTATATGGATATGTTAAAAAATGAGGGCGGAACGGTTTCTGAAAACAGGATATCAAACATACTGGAGCTGAAAAACGCAATAGTGGAACACTCAAAAAAGGAGGACGGCTCGCTTGAGGCGTTTTTGGAGCTTACCGCCCTTACCGATGATAGCAACGATATTTCCGAAGACAATGTAAATCTGATGACCCTTCACGCTTCAAAAGGACTTGAATTCCCGGTTGTTATAATCGTCGGAACCGATGACGGAATAATTCCGCATTCCAATTCATTTTCGGACCCGGAGCAGCTTCAGGAGGAAAGAAGGCTTTTTTATGTCGGTATCACAAGGGCAAAAGAAAAGCTCTATATCTTATCGGCTGCCTCGAGAATGATAGCCGGCTCATTGTCCGGTTTTGCAGCTTCAAGATTTGCCAGAGAACATTTCAAAGAAAACAACTATTTTTATTTTGGAGGAAATAATGGAGAACCAATCAGAAAATATTGGTAACGAGGCTAAGGTAGAAAAGTTTAACAGATTCAGCACAAGTTTAAAACTTCTGGGCATATCGCTCAACAAGATGGATGCAAACTACAACGAAGATGCTCAAAGCAACCAGGAAAAACAGGTCTTTGTAGATAAAAAGGCATTCTATCAGGTCATCGACGACAATCATTTCAAGGTTTATCAAGATTTTTCACTTGCAATAGCAGATTCAGGCAACAGAGAAAATCCGGTTGTGACGGTCAACTCAACCTTTACGCTCAGTTTTGAATCCGAAATGGCAATCGATGAGGATATCTTCGAAATTCTCGCTCAGACCACAGTTTTGATTACCGCCTGGCCCTATTTCAGAGAGCTTGTGCAATCAACAACAACAAGAATGGGCATACC
>JALWSW010000191.1:0-2867 GCA_027080125.1 Campylobacterales bacterium
CCATCTCATCTAAAAAACGAATGTCGCCTTTTATTTTCCGCTCTAAGCTGCATAAGGAATCCGGCATATCTGTCTTCTGCTCCGACGATTATGCTCAAATTTCTGATCTTTTTTAATGTCAAGCGATATAAATTGCGGCCCGGGTATGGAGCGTCTTTGTATTCTTTCATTATCGAATCTTTGTAATGCTCAAAATACTCTTCAGGAAATAATGGCGACAGGATTTCAAGATATTTATCATAAAGATCAGAGCCGTCAATTTCTGTTAATTTATCGAACGCTTCTTTCATCTGCCCTTTCTTTATAAATGAATCAATGAGTTCAGGTGAATTCTTGATTCGCTCATACAGCTTGTCCTTGATATTCGCCCAAAAATCTCCGCTTGCTTCTTTGATTCTCTCATAAAGATCATATGATGGCGAAAGCTCAAACAGTGCGATAAGGTTGTTTAGGTATCTCCCTTTGTTGTTTTTGTAGAGATAATCGGATATTTTGGTTCTGATTTGTTCGACATCTTTGTAATGCAGGAGATTAATGTTGTCCTCAAATGTTTTGATGGCATCGGAAAATTTGCCGATTGACCAGAGATAATCGATCTTTTTATGAACGATGGAGCCGTTTAAACTTAAGAAGTCATCAAATGCCTTTTTCAATTCATCGGCATTTTTCAGCTTGATAAGTGCATCGATATATTCTTCTGCGATTGTTGTGAACATAAAACTATTTTTATCATCCCGCGCTGAGATCTCTTTTGCAAGGATATCACGGTAGCGCTTCCAGTCTTCTTCGCTTCTGCAGAACCGTTTTGTTGCTTCCGTGTAGTAATGACATATATCGGAATTTTTCAAAAATCGTTTCAACAGATATTCAATTATGCCACGCCTATCCTTTTGCTCAGTATAAAATCTGTCGGAATACTCAATATATTTATCCAACGCATCCCTAATCGCATCCTGAATAATCCCGTAAGAATCATCAAGCGTTTTCAATTTGTTTTCCAAAGCCTCAAAAACAGCCCTGTATTTTTTGATTGCTTCTTCGATGTTGCCTTGCTTTGCCGTCAATTCAATGTTGTTAATAAAAGCTGTCAATTCGCCTGATTTTGATACCGGTATATAATAGTCGCGTATGAGGAATCTCAGAAATCTGTTCACCTCTTTTTTATAAAAAGCAACAGGATGCTTTACATTTTTAGCCGTAAAAAAATTAATCGCCCTTTCCTGAACCACCCCATCTGCAGCTGCTTCGTTTATAATAAACGCAATAAGACGGTCTCTGTCGGCAGCGGCTATAGCTGAGCTTAGTTCATCAAAAGAACCATTATAATTTTGAGGATTCTTAGATGTTTTTTCTTCTTCCATAGCAAAATAAAGCAGCGCTACTATGTGTTTGCATATCCTGACTTTACCGTAATTGCACGAGCAGCTATAGCTCATATCTGATAGATCTGCCTTGACATCGAAATCGAGAATATCCTTAATTGAGCCGCTTATTTTACTGCCATCTATGCTAAAATTTGTTATACTCTCGCCAAAATAATCCTTTGCAATCTTTTTGCCCCTTTCCAGTATAGCCTTATTTTTGCAAATAGATTTAATGAGCTTAGGTGTAATTTTAACACTCATTGATTCTTCCAATCAGCTGCTATCTTTATCATTCCGAAACCCTGCGAATTTCTGCTTCCCAGCCCGGCATCAAGCGCAAATTTCAAGAGTTCCTTGTCTCCTGAAAGCTCGAATCTGCCGACCCATCCTTTTATCAAGGTTTTTCCGTTGCTGCTGGCAAAATAGCGAATTCTTTCGTTTCTGATGCCTGAGAAAAGCGGTTTTACGGAGATATCTCCGGGAGCCTCGCGCCTGTAGAATGCTTTCCACTTTTTTCTTAGATTGGTATTTACAAGCTTGCCGAATTCGCCCTCAAACGGGCTGTAATAATATGTTAGTTTCTTGCCGTCCGGTTTTATCAGTGTCGAATGCACCTCGATCGGCGTGAGAGCGCGGATAATTATTGAATCGCTATCTATAGTTTGCTCTTTCATAACGGCAATCGATTCCACAGAAACGCTATTGTTGCCCAAATTCAATTTTCTCGCACGTATGATGTTGCTTGAAAATTGCGTCAAAATCCAGTCAACCGGACTTGACAAATAAAAACTTATTCTGTTTGAAAATTCAAAGGTTTTGGTTTTTCTGTCAATTTTTCCCCTTTCTCTGATACCGGAAAACACAAACAGTTTGAAATTTCTGTTGCCTGATACAAATCCGTTTTCATGAAGCCAGTTCGCATCAAGCCGGTCCAAAAACTGATATATCAATCCTTGAAGAATATTGTTGTAGCTTTGTTTTACCGTTATATGATTCTCAGAAACAAGATAAATAAGAATCTGCATACGTCTCTCTCCCTGAAAAATTAAACCGCTTACTTCTCTGTCAAAAACCGATAAGAGCATAGATATTATATCTTTATTCTTTTATATGTAAAGTCAAAAAACCATTGCCCTTAAGCCTTGCTTCGGATGTATAAACTGAAAATAGAGATTGCTTCGCTTCACTTGCGTTCACTCGCAATGACGGGAAAATAAAGGTGCAATAACAATGTGATATTGCTGTATGGCACCAGACACAAAGCATAATAATGCGGCAGCCTTAAAAAGTTATCTGAAATCAAGGCTGCATTCGTGGTAAGTAAACGTTTGCAAAAAAGCAATGACATAGATTCAGAACCCTTGTCTTAAGCGCTTTTGGTATTATAATAATCCGAATCAAGCCGCTTGAGATATACGGGAGTTTTTATGCTTAAGATTGCGCTTACTACTGTTGCTTCGCTTATAAAAGACAGAATATTTTACCTGATAGCCTCTATGATTC
>JALWSW010000191.1:2877-3276 GCA_027080125.1 Campylobacterales bacterium
ATAACAATGTGATATTGCTGTATGGCACCAGACACAAAGCATAATAATGCGGCAGCCTTAAAAAGTTATCTGAAATCAAGGTTACTTTCACGCTAATAAAACAACAAATATAACTTGGCTGCATCGAGTGCTAAAGATAGCAAAGCACAATAAATCTTTATAACATCCTTTTTTTATGAATAAATAATCAATCAAACAATTATGCAAACGGCTTAGATCGATTCTGCAACTTGCCTAAGCTCTGTTTGATATTATAATAATCTTGCTGGAGATGCTTGAGATATACGGGAGTTTTTATGCTTAAGATTGCGCTTACTACTGTTGCTTCGCTTATAAAAGACAGAATATTTTACCTGATAGCCTCTATGATTCTTCTGTTTTTTCTTGTGCCTGTTTTCA